>NZ_JBISWK010000112.1:0-19317 GCF_044462205.1 Kocuria rhizosphaericola
AAGGAGTCCCGTGTCCCACCATCCCATTCGCGTGGCCGTCGCCGGTGTCGGCAACTGCGCCTCGTCGCTGATCCAGGGCGTGCACTTCTACGCCGACGCCGATCCGGGCGCCACCGTGCCCGGTCTGATGCACGTGGTCCTCGGCGACTACCACGTGTCCGACATCGAGTTCGTGGCCGCCTTCGACGTCGACGCCGCCAAGGTCGGGGTCGATCTGTGCGAGGCGATCACCGCCGGGCAGAACAACACCATGGTCTTCGCCGAGGTCGGCCACACCGGGGTCACCGTCCAGCGCGGGCCCACCCTGGACGGGCTCGGGTCCTACTACCGGGAGGTGGTCGAGGAGTCCACCGAGCCCCCGGTGGACGTGGCCCAGGCGCTGAAGGACGCGCAGGTGGACGTGCTGGTGTCCTATCTGCCGGTGGGCTCGGAGGAAGCCGACCGGTTCTACGCCCAGGCCGCGATCGAGGCGGGGGTGGCCTTCGTCAACGCCCTGCCGGTGTTCATCGCCTCCGACCCGGTGTGGGCGGGCAAGTTCACCGCCGCCGGGGTGCCGATCGTCGGTGATGACATCAAGTCCCAGATCGGGGCGACGATCACCCACCGGGTGCTGGCAAAGCTGTTCGAGGACCGCGGCTACGTGCTGGACCGCACCTACCAGCTCAACGTGGGCGGGAACATGGACTTCATGAACATGCTCGAGCGCACCCGGCTGGAGTCCAAGAAGATCTCCAAGACCCAGGCGGTGACCTCCAACGTGGAGAAGGAGTTCGGGACCAAGGACGTGCACATCGGTCCCTCGGACCACGTGCCGTGGCTGGAGGACCGGAAGTTCGCCTTCGTGCGCCTGGAGGGCCACGGTTTCGGCAACGCCCCGATCTCGCTGGAGTACAAGCTGGAGGTGTGGGACTCGCCGAACTCGGCCGGGGTGATCATCGACGCGATCCGGGCGGCGAAGATCGGGGCGGACCGCGGGATCGGGGGTCCGCTGACCTCGGCCTCGGCGTACTTCATGAAGTCCCCGCACGAGCAGCAGCCCGACGACGTGGCCAGGGCCAACCTGGAGGCCTTCATCCGCGGCGAGCGCGAACGCTGAGCCCCTCGCCCGCAGACCCCCGCACCGTCCGCGGTGCGGGGGTCTGCGCGTCCCGGGAGCGCTGCGCGCCGGGAGCGCTCAGATGTAGTCCGCCAGGCCGGCGCGGTGGAGCACGAACGCGGTGACCGGCTCGTAGACGCGCGGCGGGAGGTTGTCGTCGAGCGGCACGGCGACCTCGATCTGGCCCTGCGCCTCGGCCACGAACACGCCGGGGTCGTTGCAGTCCGCGACCGCGAGGGTCCGCAGTCCCCGGGAGCCGGCCGCCCCGGCGAGGCCGTGGTCGGCGACCACCAGGTCGGGCGGGTTCTGCCCGTCGCGGCGCAGCTTCTCCAGGGTCAGGGACATGGGCCCGGGGAAGTGGGTGTGCCGCAGCCCGCCGTACTGCTCGACCATCACGACGCTCTCGATCTGCCGGACGTCGCCGTCCTCGAAGGGAAAGCCGTCCGGGACCTGCACCACGTGCGCGCCCGCGCGGCGGGCCACCCGGGCCAGGTGCGCGTAGACCGGGAACAGGCCGGCCGGGTGGCCGGTGGCGAAGAGCACGCGGCCGCCGCCGGAGACCACCTCGCCGAGCACCCGTGCGTAGCGCTCCAGCGCGGCGACGGCCCGCTCCGCGGAGATCATGTCCTGGCCCTCGACGTGCGCCGGGTCGGGGGAGATGCCGACGCGGTCCCGCATGAGCGCGAACACGTCGTCGAAGGTCCACTCCCGGGTGCGCACCACGCCCATGTGCTGGTGCTGGTCGCCGTCGAGGAAGCCCTGGATGTTGCGCAGGTTCGCCTCGCGGGGCGTCGCCACCGCTCCGGTGATGCGGTGGTCGTCGAGGTGGCGGGTGAGGTCTGCGGGGGAGAGCGGGGGAGTCGTCACCGTTCGAGTGTATTCAGGCGCCGGCCGCTACCGTCGCGTACCCCCGCCCGGGCCCGCGTGCGGGCGTAGACCTCCGCCGTGGACAGGGCCGTACGCTCCCAGGAGTGGCCCTGGGCGCGCCGGGCGGCCGCCTCGCCCATGCGCTCCAGCGCGTCCGGGTCCCCGGCGAGCGCCACCACGGCGCGCGCCCATGAGCCGGGGTCGCGGTCGGGCACGAGCCGGCCGGTGAGACCGTCGAGCACCGCGGTGCGCAGCCCGTCGACGTCCGTGGCGAGCACCGGCGTGCCGCAGGCCTGGGCCTCCAGGGCCACGAGACCGAACGTCTCGGACGAGGACGGGACGGCCACGACGTCGGCGCGGCGCATCCGGGCCGCGAGCTGCGGGGTGGGCAGGGCCGGTCCGAAGCGCACCGCGTCCTCCAGGCCGAGCTCCCGCACGCGCTCCCGCAGCGCGGACGTGAAGCAGCGGGTGCCGACCCCCACGACGTCCAGCTCCACGGGCAGGCCGGGGTCCGTCTCCCGGATCCGCGCGAGCGCGTCGACGAGCACGTGCGGGCCCTTGAGGGCCTGCAGGCGGCCGGCGAACAGGATCCGCAGCGGGCGGCCGGGCGTGCCGGGGGGCCGCTCGTCGGTGCGGCGGGGCTCTCCGGGGGCGGCGTCCGGGGTGAAGGCCGAGAGATCGACGCCGGGGGTGATCACGGTCAGCCGTGCCGCGTCCGCGTCGTAGAACTCGATCATCTGCAGCGCCTCGGTCCGGGTGTTGACCACCGTGGCCTCGGCCCGGGCGATCAGCTCGGCCTCGGCCTCCGCCCGGGAGGCCGGCTCGAGGCCCTCACCGGTCCGGGCGCGCAGGTTCTTCCCGAGCGCCGTGGTGTGCAGGGTCAGCACGAGGGGGACCCCCCAGCCGTCGGCGAGCTCCCGGCCGGCGGCGCCGGAGAGCCAGTAGTGGGCGTGCACCACGCCGGGCCGGTCGGCCGCCGCGCGGAGCACGTCCGCGAAGGCCGAGGTGAACCCCGGGAGGTCCTCCTTGCTCGCCCCGGCGGCACCGGGCAGGGAGACGGTGAGCAGCCGCAGCCCGGCACGGATGCGGGTGCTCCGCACGCCCGCGGGGGACGGGGCGCCGGCGCCCCGGTCGAGGGTGGCCATGTCCACGGTGTGGCCGGCGTCCACGAGGGCCTCGGCGAGGTGGCGGACGTAGACGTTCATCCCGCCCGCGTCACCCGACCCCGGTTGCTCGAGGGGACTGGTGTGCAGGCTGATCAGCAGGACGTGGCGGGGCGCGGCGGACACGGCTCAACTCTAGCGTCCGGCCGCAGGAGCTCCAGAGGACCCGGGTGCCCGCCCGCGGCGGCGCGCCCCGGTCCGGGCGCCCGCCCCGGCGCCGGCGGTGGCGGGCCCGGTGCGAGAATGGGAGCCGTGAACCGTGCTGATCCCGTCCCCACCGCCTCGTCCGGCGGCGCCTTCCCCCCTCCTCCCCGGTGCGAGCGCAGCGCCGTGGTCGACCTCGCCGCCGTCCGCGCCAACGTGCACCGGCTCCGGGCCCTCGCCGCCCCCGCCCGGCTGATGGCCGTGGTCAAGGCGGACGCCTACGGCCACGGCGCGGTGCCCGTGGCCCGCGCGGTCCTCGAGGCGGGCGCGGACGCCCTGGGCGTCGCCCACGTCGTCGAGGCCCTGGCGCTGCGGTCCGCGGGGATCGGCGCCCCCGTGCTCGCGTGGCTGCACACCGTCGACACGGACTTCCGGGCGGCGCTGGCCGCCGACGTCGAGCTGGGCGTCAGCGGGTGGGAGCTGGCCCCGATCGCGGAGGCCGCCCGCACGCTCGGGACGGTCGCCCGGATCCACCTCAAGATCGACACGGGCCTTGGCCGCAACGGCGCGCCGGAGGCCCTCTGGCCCGAGCTCGTGCGGGCGGCCGCGCAGGCCGAGGCGGAGGGGGTCGTGCAGGTCGTGGGCGTCTTCACCCACCTGGCCGTCGCCGACGAGCCCTCCCGGCCCGAGACCCGGGAGCAGCTCGAGCGCTTCCGCGCGGCCGTGGACACGGCCCGGGCCGCCGGGCTCCGGCCCGCCCTGCGGCACGCGGCGAACTCGCCGGGTCTCCTCGGCGCCGCCGCGCTCGAGCGCCCCGAGGACATGCTCCTGGACATGGTCCGGGTGGGGGTCTCCCTCTACGGGCTCTCCCCGTTCGCCGACCGCACCCCGGAGCAGCTCGGCCTCGTGCCCGCCATGACCCTGCGGAGCACGGTCAGCGCGGTCAAGGAGGTGCCGGCGGGGCAGGGCGTCTCCTACGGGCTGAGCTACGTCACCGACCGGCCCACCACCCTGGTGCTCGTCCCGCTCGGCTACGCGGACGGTGTCCCGCGCACCGGGACCGGCGGACCGGTGCGGATCCAGGGCCGCACCTACCCCGAGGTCGGCCGGGTCGCGATGGACCAGATCGTCGTGGACCTCGGCGAGCCGGGGCGGTCCGCCCCCGAGCACGGGCTGCTCGGGGCGGAGGCCGTGCTGTTCGGTGCGGGGGAGGACCCCTCGGCGAGCGCGTGGGCGGACGCCGCGGGCACCATCAACTACGAGATCGTCACCCGCGTCTCGTCCCGCGTGCCCCGGGTGCACCTGCACGCCACGGGGGACCGGGGGAGCGCGGGCCAGGGAGAGGAGCAGTCATGAGCGAGTGGACGCGGACCGTGACGGTGGACGGGCCCGGGCGGACCCAGGACCTGGCCGAGCGGCTGGGCGGGCAGCTGCGCGCCGGGGACCTGCTGGTCCTCACCGGCGAGCTCGGCGCGGGCAAGACCACCTTCACCCAGGGCCTGGGCCGGGGCCTCGGAGTGCGCGAGGGGATCATCTCCCCCACGTTCGTGCTGGTCCGCCGCCACCCCAACGTCCCGGACGGGCCCCGGCCCGGCGGCCCGGACCTGGTGCACGTGGACGCCTACCGGCTGGGCTCCGCGGCGGAGGTCGACGACATCGACCTGGAGGACACGGCGGACACGGCCGTCACGGTGGTCGAGTGGGGCACCGGGAAGGTCGAGCACCTGGCGGAGTCCCGCCTCGAGATCGTGCTGGAGCGCGCCGTGGGCGCCGATCCCCTCGGCCCCGGCGCGCCCTCCGGGCCGGCGGAGGACCCGCACGGCGCGGACGAGCACCCGGTGGACCGCGGGGACGAGGACGACGACGCCGAGCCCCGCCGCATCACGCTCACCGGGATCGGCCCGCGCTGGGCGGGCGGTCCGCCGCGACTGGACTGAACCGGGTCGAGGAGCCCGGCCCGTCCCGGGCCGGGCGGCGTCCCGGGGCGGGCACTACACTGGTCGGGTGCTCCTCCTGTGCCTGGACTCCTCCGCCGTCGCCTCCGCCGCCCTCGTGACCGGCGCCGGCGAGGTCCTCGGCTCCTTCGCGAGCCCGGACACCCGCTCCCACGCCGAGGTCCTGGCCCCCGCGGTCCGCGACCTGCTGGCCGGCCACGGCGTCCGGGGCGGCGACCTCGACGGGGTCCTCGTCGGCACCGGTCCCGGGCCCTTCACCGGGCTGCGCGCGGGGATCGCGACGGCGCGGGCGCTCGCCTTCGCCTGGGACGTCCCGCTGCACGGGCTCGTGAGCCTCGAGGCCCTCGCCCAGGACGCGGCCGGGCACGCCGGGGCGGCCGGGCACGAGGAGTTCCTCGTGCTCACCGACGCCCGGCGCAAGGAGGTCTACTGGGCCCGCTTCGCCCTGGCGGAGGACGGCCCGCGGCCGTCCGGGGGCCCCGGTGTGGCCGCCGCGGAGCAGCTCCCGGCGCTGCCGGCCTACGGCCGCGGGGCGGGGATCTACGCGGACCGGCTGGCCCGTCCCGTGCCGGAGTTCGCCGCGGCGCAGCCCACGGCGTCGTCCCTGGGCCTCGCCGCCGCGCGCCGCACGGCCCGCGGGGAGGCGCTGTCCCCGGACACGACCCCGCTGTACCTGCGCGAGTCCGACGCGAAGGTCCCCGGCCCCCGGAAGCGGGCCGGCGCGTGAGCGCGGCACCCGGGCGGGGCTCCTGGACGCTGCGCCGGATGGTGCCCGCGGACGTCGCGGCGGTGCACGCGCTCGAGCGGCGGCTCTTCCCCGTGGACGCCTGGCCGCTGGAGATGTTCTCCGCGGAGCTGGCCCAGCCCGTCTGCTGGTACTGGGTGGCGGAGCAGGACGGCGAGATCGTCGGCTACGCGGGGCTGATGTGCATCCGCCCCGTGGGCGACGTGCAGACCATCGCGGTGCTCCCCGAGCACGAGGGCCGCGGGATCGGCTCCGCCCTGCTGCGCACCCTGCACGACCAGGCCCGGGAGCTCGGCGCCACCGAGGTGCTGCTCGAGGTCCGCGCCGACAACCCGCGCGCCCAGCAGCTCTACCGCCGCTTCGGCTACGAGCAGATCCACACCCGCCCCCGCTACTACCGGGACGGCGCCGACGCGCTGATCATGCGTCTCGACCTCGCCGCGCCGGACGCACCCGCCGGCGGGCGGACACCGACCGCCCCGAGCGCCCCCACGGAGGAGACCCCATGACCGACGGACCGCTCGTGCTGGGCATCGAGTCCTCGTGCGACGAGACCGGCGTGGGGATCGTGCGGGGACGCACCCTGCTCGCCAACGTGGTGTCCTCCTCGATGGACGAGCACGTGCGCTTCGGCGGCGTGATCCCCGAGATCGCCTCCCGCGCCCACCTCGACGCGATCGTCCCTGCCCTGCGCGAGGCCCTGGACCGGGCGGGCGTGGGCCTCGAGGACCTCGACGCGCTCGCGGTGACCTCCGGACCCGGGCTGGCCGGGGCCCTCATGGTGGGCGTGGCCGCCGCGAAGGCCCTCGCCGTGGCCACGGGCAAGCCCCTCTACGCCATCAACCACCTCGTGGCGCACGTCAGCGTGGGCCTGCTCGAGGACTCCGGGATCGAGGGCTTCCAGGGTGCCTTCGACGACGGCCTGCCCCGCGACCTCGGGGCGCTGCTGGTCTCCGGCGGGCACACCGAGATCCTCGCCGTCGACGACCTCGGCCGGGACGTGCGCCTGCTCGGGGCCACGATCGACGACGCGGCCGGCGAGGCCTACGACAAGGTGGCTCGGGTCCTCGGCCTGGACTACCCCGGGGGCCCCGCCATCGACGCCGCCGCCCGGGACGGCGACCCCGCCGCCTTCCGCCTCCCCCGCGGGCTCAGCGCGGGCAAGTACATGGGCTCCGCCGAGCGGCCCGGCCCGCACCGCTACGACTTCTCCTTCTCCGGGCTCAAGACCGCCGTGGCCCGGGTCGTCGAGGGCTACGAGGCGCGGGGCGAGCCGGTGCCGGTCGCCGACGTCGCGGCGTCCTTCCAGGAGTCGGTGGCCGACGTCGTCACCCGCAAGGCCGTGCTCGCGTGCACCGAGCAGGGGCTCGGCACGCTGCTGCTCGGCGGGGGAGTGGCCGCGAACTCCCGGCTGCGCGAGCTCACCGCGGAGCGCTGCGCCGAGCACGGGATCGAGCTGGTGATCCCCCGGCTGCCGCTGTGCACGGACAACGGGGCCATGGTCGCCGCGCTCGCCGCCCGGGTGGTGGCCGAGGGCCGTGCGCCCTCCGGGCTGGACTTCGCCGCCGACTCGTCCCTGCCGGTCACCACCGTCTCGGTCTGAGCGGGCCCGCCGGGCGCTCGTGCCCGGCGGGTCAGTCGTTCTCGCGGGTGCGGCGGACGATGTCGAGGGCGACCGCGTGCAGGTCCCCGTCGTGCTCCCGGGCGACCGCGCGCTGGCGCTGGTAGCCGGCGCCCTGCTGCAGGATCCGCTCCACGTCGGCGAGCTCCCGCGAGCAGCCCAGCTCCGCGGCCACGGGCTCCAGCCGGTCGAGCAGCGCGGTCAGGTCCTCGCGCAGGTCCCGCTCGATGTTGCGCGGATCGGTGATGACCTCCGCGTCCAGTCCGTAGCGGGCCGCCCGCCACTTGTTCTCCTGGATGTGCCACGGCTTGAGGCGGACCGGCGGGCGTCCCGCCTCCACGTCCCGGGAGATGGACTCCGCGAGGCACTGGGTGAGCGCCGTGAGCGCACCGACCTCCCACAGGGTCGAGAGCCCGTCGCAGAAGCGGACCTCGTCGGTGCCCAGCCGGGGCACGGGGCGCACGTCCCAGCGGGCCTCGCTCAGCTCCTCGATGATGCCGGTGGAGATCATGTCCGTGATGCACTGCTCGTACGCGTCCCAGGACGGGAAGTGGTACGGCAGCCCCGCCGTGGACAGCTGCTGGAAGATCATGGAGCGCTGGGACGCGTAGCCGGTGTCCTCGCCCGCCCAGAAGGGCGAGTTCGCCGACAGGGCGAGCAGGTGCGGGTAGTAGGTCAGCAGCCCGTCGAGCACCGGCAGCGCCTTCGCCCGCGAGTCCAGGCCCACGTGGACGTGCACCCCGTAGATGACCATCTGCCGGCCCCAGTACTGGGCGCGGTCCACGAGCTTGTGGTAGCGCTGCTTGTCGGTGACCTGCTGGTCCTGCCAGCGCGCGAAGGGGTGGGTGCCGGCGGCGAAGACCTCGAGCCCCTGCGGGTCGGTGACCCTGCGGATCTCGTCCATCATGGTGGACAGCTGCTCGGTGGAGTGGGCGACGTCCCGGCACACCCCGGTGACCAGCTCGATGGTGTTCAGCAGGAACTCCCCGGTGAGGTGCGGGTGGTCGCCGTCCGTGCCCCAGTCGGGGTGGGCGTCCAGGACCGCCTCGAACGTCTCCCGGCCGCGGGGCACGAGATCCCCCGTGGCGCCGTCCACGAGGGCGATCTCCCACTCGACGCCCAGCGTCGACTGGTGGGAGCGGGCGAACGAGATCTCCACGCGGCAGGTCCTCCGTGCTCTTGCAGGGGCGGGCCCCCGGTCGGGAGCGGGCCGGGCGGCCCGCGGAGCCATCAGTCTACGGTTTCCACGACCATCACGACGCGCTTCTCCGCGGGTCCCGCACCGGTCCGTTCCGGCCCGCCCGGGGCGGGGCCCGGGGCCGTCCTGGTGACCACGAGCGTGGCCCGTCCGGGGCCCTTCGGCGCGAGCTGGCGGCGCAGCTGCTCCGGGGTCACGTCCGTGCCGCGCTTCTTGATCTCGAGCGTGCCGACCTCGTGCTCCCGGACCCACCGCTTGAGCACCTTGACGGTGTGCGGCAGCACCTCCCGCACGCGGTACACCCGGGCCAGCGGGGTGCGCACGAGCTCGTCGGAGGTGAGGTAGGCGATCCTGGGGTGGACCAGCCGCGCCCCCAGCTGACGGGCGAGGTCCGTGACGAGGCCCGCGCGGATCACCGCGCCGTCCGGCTCGTAGAGGTACGCGCCGACGGGCCCCGTCACCGCGTCGGCGTGGGCGGGGTCGTGGTCCTCCGGGCTGGTGAGCTCCGCGGACCCGTGCTCGGAGAGCACGAGCGCCGCGCGCCGCACACCGGGGCGGGCCACCGCGTTGAACCACAGCACGACCTCGACCACGTCGCCCCGGTCGGAGACCCACTGCGCCTCGCACCCGGCGGGGACCGCCTCGTGCGGGATGCCCGGCCCCAGCTTCACCCCGACGGGCAGGCCGCGCCCGGCCAGCTCCTCGACGAACGACAGGGGCGGGGAGAACGCCTCGGGGTCGAAGATCCGCCGGGTGCCGGACGACGACGTCGTGCGCCGGGCCGGGTCCAGCCACACCCCGTCCGGCGGCCCGGCGGGCAGGGCGGCGAGGTCCAGGGACGCCACGTCGGCGTGCAGGACCGTGGCCTCGGGGAACGGGGCGAGGTTGAGGGTGGCGACCGCGGCCGTGGTCTCGTCGAGCTCCACGGCGGTGACCCGGCGGTCGAGGGAGGCCAGCGCGAGCGCGTCCGCGCCGATGCCGCAGCCGAGGTCGGCCACGTGCTCGAGGCCCGCCCCGGCGAAGCGCCGCGCGTGCAGGGCGGCCACCCGCAGCCGGGTGGCCTGCTCGAGGCCGGCCCGGGTGAAGAGCATGCGGCCGGCGAAGTCCCCGAACTTCTCCCGCGCCCTGGCCCGCAGCTTCGCCTGGCTCAGGGCCGCGGAGACGAGCTCCGGGGCGTGCCCCTCGGCGCGCAGCCGGGACGCGGTGCGCAGCACCTCGGCCTCGTCGTAGGGGCCCAGGGACTCGAGCAGGGCCATGCCCTGCCGGGTCAGCAGCGGGGCGATCTCGCGGGGGTCGGCGGGGGACTCGGGGTTCATGGGTGCCGTTCGGTTCGGTTCGGGTCGGATCAGACGAAGTAGATGCCGATGCGGTGGCCGTCGACCTCCTCCACGCGGATGTCGATGCCGTAGATCTCCCGCAGCACGTCCGGGCGCATGATCTCCTCGGGCGTGCCGTGGTGCAGGAGGGCGCCGTCCTTCATGGCCATGATCCGGTCGGAGTAGCAGGACGCGAAGTTGATGTCGTGGATGACGAGCACCACGGTCCTGCCGAAGTCGTGGGCCATCTGCCGCAGCAGGCGCATCATCTCCACCGCGTGCTTCATGTCGAGGTTGTTGAGCGGCTCGTCGAGCAGCACGTAGTCGGTGTCCTGGGCGATGACCATGGCGATGAACGCCCGCTGCCGCTGCCCGCCGGAGAGCTCGTCGACGTAGCGGTCGGCGAGTCCCTCGAGCTGGAGGTAGCGCAGCGCCCGCTCGACGTGCTCCCGGTCCGAAGCGGTGTGCCGGCCCTTGCTGTGCGGGTGGCGGCCGAAGGCCACGAGGTCCCGGACGCTCAGCCGGACCGTCAGGTTGTTCTCCTGGCGCAGGATGGACAGCTTGCGGGCCAGCTGGTCCGAGGGGGTGTTCAGGACGTCGAGGTCGTCCACGAACACGGTGCCCTCGTCCATGGGCAGCAGCCGCGCGGCCATGGACAGCAGGGTCGACTTCCCGGCGCCGTTGGCGCCGATGATCGAGATGATCCCGCCCGCCTCGATGGTCCCCGAGACGCCGTCGACGACGGTCTGCGTCCCGTACCTCTTGGTGAGGCCGGTCAGTTCGATCACGGTGCGCTCCTTGTCACTTGATGGATCCCCGCAGCAGCATCACGAGGAACAGCAGTCCCCCGGCGAACTCGATCACGATGCTCAGCGCGGTGTCGAAGGCGAGGACCTGCTCGAGGAGCACCTGACCGCCCACGAGCGCGATGATCCCCAGCAGCACGGCCATGGGCAGCACGTGCCGGTGGCGGAAGGTCCGGCACAGTGCGTAGGCGAGGTTGGCCACGATGAGCCCGAAGAACGTGATGGGCCCGACCAGCGCGGTGCAGACGCCCACGAGCACGGAGCAGACCACCAGCACGGCGGTGACCACCCGGGTGTGGTCGACGCCGAGGCTGATCGCCGTGTCCCGGCCCAGGGCCAGGACGTCGAGGTGGCGGCGGAAGGCCAGCGCCACGAGGGAGACCAGCCCGACGAGCAGCGCGGACAGGCGCAGGAGGCCCGTGTCCACGTTGCCGAACGAGGCGAACATCGCGTCCTGGAGGACGACGAACTCGCTGGGCTCGAGCAGCCGCTGCAGCAGCGAGGAGATCCCGCGGAAGACGGTACCGAAGACGATGCCGACGAGCAGCACCAGGTGCAGGGACTTCCCGGAGCCGGTGAACAGCCAGCGGTAGATCAGCCAGCTGAACGCGACCATGAGCGCGAGCTCGAGCGCGAACTTCGCGCCGTCCCCCAGGGCCACCACGCCGACGGAACCCACGAAGAAGACGAGGAGCGTCTGGATCAGCAGGTACAGCGCGTCGAAGCCCATGATGGACGGCGTGAGGATGCGGTTGCTCGTGATCGTCTGGAACAGCACCGTGGACACGCCCACGGCGTAGGCCACGAGGACCATGGTCAGCACCCGGTTGACCCGGCGGGGCAGGACGTAGCCGAGGTCGCCGCTCAGGTCCACGGTCAGGTAGAGGCCGACCGCTGCGGCGGCCAGGGCGGCGAGGATCCCGATCCAGGCGCCGGGGGACAGGGGGGTGCGCGTCCGCCGGGGTCCGTGGGCGGCGAGGGCGGGGGGCAGGGCGGAGGTCCTGGTGCTCACCGGTGGCGTCCCCTCAGCAGCATGGTGAGGAACAGGGCGCCGCCGACGACGGCGACGATGGTGCCCACCGGGACCTCGTACGGATAGCGGATCACCCGGGCGACGACGTCGCACGCCAGCACGAAGCCGGCGCCGAAGACGGCGACCCAGGGCACGGTGCGGCGGGAGTTGTCCCCGACGAGCATGGACACCAGGTTGGGCACGACGAGCCCCAGGAAGGGGATCGAACCGACGGTGACCACGACCACGGCCGAGATCAGGGCCACGAGGGTCATGCCCAGGGCCATGACCTTCCGGTGGTCGATGCCCAGGTTGGTGGTGAACTCGTGGCCCATGCCCGCCACGGTGAACCGGTCGGCGGCGACGTAGCCCACGACCGTCAGCGCCAGCACCAGCCACAGCAGCTCGTAGCGGCCCCGCAGGACGCCGGAGAAGTCGCCGAGCATCCAGGCGTTGAGGGTCTGCAGGAGGTCGAACCGGTAGGCGAAGAACGTGGTGACGGAGGCGATGACGTTGCCGAGCATGATCCCCACGAGCGGCACCAGCAGGGTGCTGCGCAGGGGGATGCGCTGGAGCACGAGCAGGAACAGGGCGGTCCCGGCGACGGCGAACACGGAGGCCGAGCCCATCTTCAGCAGGAGCGGCGCCGAGGGCAGGAGCAGGGTCACGACGAGCAGGCCGGCCTGCGCCGACTCGACGGTGCCCACGGTGGAGGGCTCCACGAACTTGTTGCGGACCATGAGCTGCATGATCAGCCCCGCCACGGACAGGGCCAGGCCTGCCAGGACGACCGAGGCGGTGCGGGGGAAGCGGGAGACCGCGATGATCTCCATCGAGCTCCGGAAGCCGTCGAGGTCCCCGGTGGCGAGCTGGTTCCACAGGGACCACGGGGTGACATCGAGGACCCCGACGAAGGTGCTGACGACCGCCAGGACCAGCACGAGGGCGCCCGCGGCGGCGAGCCGGCGGGCGTTGGCCCGCGCGGACGCCCCGGGGGGCACCGGGGTGGAGCCCTCCGGCGGCGGCGCCGCCGGCACGGGGCCGGCGATCGCGGGAGGCGGTGCGGGGGGCACGACGGTGCTCATCGTCTCGTGCTGGTCATCGGGGGACCTTCCGGTTCTGGGGACGGCCGCGGTCGCGGTCCGGCGCGGTCCCGGGTGCTCCGCGCGGTCGCCGTGCGGAGCACCCGGGAGTCGTGCTCGACCGGGTCGGCGGATCAGGAGAGGGATTCCTGGACCTCGGCGATCATGGCGGGGAAGTTGTCCAGGCCGAATCCGACCAGGTACCAGCTCGCGCTGTCCACGTAGGTGATCCGGTCCTGCTGGGCGGCGGTGGTGCCGTCGACGAGCTCGTTGTCGAGCACCTGCTGGGCGGCCTCGCCGCCGGACTGGCCGATGGCGGTGTCGCGGTCCAGCACGAAGAGGTGGTCGGGGTCCGCGTCGGCGACGGCCTCGAAGGAGACGGCCTCGCCGTGGGTGCCCTCGGCCTGGACGTCGGCGGCGGACCCGAAGCCCAGCAGGTCGAAGACGATGTTGCCGAAGCGTGACTCCGGGCCGTAGGCGTTGACCTCCCCGGCGCTGGTCAGCAGGAACATCGCGGTGCCGGCCTCGGCGGTCCGGGCCTTCGCCTCCTCGACCTGCTCCTCGATGGCGGTCAGCCGCTCCGCGACCTCGGCCTCCTTGCCGAAGATCTCGCCGAGGGTCCGGGACTGCTCGGTGAAGGAGGTCAGCGCGTCGGTCTGGTCGAGCGAGAGGTCCACGGTGGGAGCGATCTCGGCGAGCTCGTCGTAGAAGTCGGCGGTCCGCCCGGAGATGATGATCAGGTCCGGGGCGGCCTCGGCGACGGCCTCGAGGTCCGGTTCCTTCATGGACCCGGCGTTGACGTACTCGTCCGACCGGTACTCGGAGAACTGCTCGGGCAGGCTGCCGCCCCGGGGCAGGCCCTGGACGTCCTCGTCCAGGGCCCGCATCGAGTCGAGGACCCCGAGGTCGAAGGTGATGACGTTCTCCGGGTCCACGGGGACGTCCGTGGTGCCCTGCGCGTGCTCCACGCTGACGGTCCCGGTCGAGGCGGCGCCCGGCGCGTCCCCGCCGGTGGTCGCCGCGCCGGAGGTCGAGCAGCCCGCCAGGGCCAGGACCGAGGCGGCGGTCAGCAGGGCGGTGGAGCGGTGTGGGGCAGTGCGGTTCATGGTCTTCCTTCGTGCAGAGGACGCCGGTGTGCTCCGGGGCGGAGGGCACCGGCGGGATCCGGTGGGCGCGACGGACCCCCACTCAGGCGTGGGGGTCGTCGAGGAGGGCACCGCTGCTCGGCCGAGGTAAGGGTTGCCTTACCGATGAACCTAGAGCGTCGGATGGGAGTGAGGCAAATCATTGGGGAACACCGGTGTGACCTAATTCGGTCCGCACGGATCCCGGGGGGCGGCGCGCTGGCACTCGCCTTGACCGACTGCCAGCCCCCTCCTACAGTTGGCCTTGGCACTCTCCGGGTGAGGGTGCTAAGGGCCAGGCGATCGATCGGCACCGCGACGACGGTCGGTGCGCCGACCGGCCCGAAGCTCGACGGCGGGCTCCGCCCGCGGTCGCCCACCGTTTTCCACCCCTACAGACAAGGAGAGATCGTGTCGGTCTCCATCAAGCCTCTCGAGGATCGCATCGTCGTTCAGCCGCTCGCCGCTGAGCAGACCACCGCGTCCGGTCTCGTCATCCCGGACACCGCCAAGGAGAAGCCCCAGGAGGGCAAGGTCCTGGCCGTCGGACCCGGTCGTGTCGACGACTCCGGCAACCGCATCCCGGTCGACGTCAAGGAGGGCGACGTCGTGATCTTCTCCAAGTACGGCGGGACCGAGGTCAAGTACAACGGCGAGGAGTACCTGGTGCTCCCCGCCCGCGACGTGCTCGCCGTCGTCGAGAAGTAGACCGGGCGCACCGACCCGGCGCAGACCGCGCAGTCCTGACGAAGGGTGCCTGCCGCACACGCCCCGCGGGGCCCGCGGCGGGCACCCTTCGCCGATCCTGATCCCCGAACCCCGCTGGCGACCCCAGCCACCCAGAAGGAGCCATAGTCCATGGCCAAGCAGCTGGCATTCGACGATGCCGCACGCAAGTCCCTCGAGAACGGCGTCAACAAGCTCGCCGACACCGTCAAGGTCACCCTCGGCCCGCGCGGGCGCAACGTGGTGCTCGACAAGAAGTGGGGCGCCCCCACGATCACCAACGACGGCGTGACCATCGCCCGCGAGGTCGAGCTCGACGACCCCTACGAGAACCTCGGGGCCCAGCTCGCCAAGGAGGTGGCGACCAAGACCAACGACGTCGCCGGCGACGGCACCACCACCGCCACCGTGCTGGCCCAGGCGCTCGTCAAGGAGGGCCTGCGCAACGTGGCCGCCGGCGCCGACCCGCTGAGCCTCAAGCGCGGCATCGAGAAGGCCGTCGAGGCCGTGGCCGCGCGCCTGCTCGAGAACGCCCGCCCCGTGGAGGGCGCCAACGTCGCCCACGTGGCGACCATCTCGGCGCAGGACCCGGCGATCGGCGAGCTCATCGCCCGGGCCTTCGAGACCGTCGGCAAGGACGGCGTCATCACGATCGAGGACGGCTCGAGCACCGAGGTCGAGCTCGACGTCACCGAGGGCATGCAGTTCGACAAGGGCTACCTCTCCCCGTCCTTCGTGACCGACACCGAGCGCCAGGAAGCGGTCATGGAGAACTCCCTGGTGCTGCTGTACCAGGGCAAGATCTCCTCCGTGCCGGAGCTCATGCCCGTCCTGGAGAAGGCGCTCCAGGCCAAGAAGCCGCTGACCATCATCGCCGAGGACGTCGAGGGCGAGGCCCTCTCCACCCTCGTGGTCAACAAGCTGCGCGGCACCCTCGACGTCGTGGCCCTCAAGGCCCCCGGCTTCGGCGACCGCCGCAAGGCGATCCTGCAGGACCTCGCGGTCCTCACCGGCGGCCAGCTCATCACCACCGAGCTGGGCATCAGCCTCGACCAGGTCACCCTGGAGCAGCTGGGCACCGCCCGCCGCGTCACGGTCACCAAGAACACCACCACCCTGGTCGACGGCGGCGGCACCGAGGCCGAGATCCAGGACCGGGTCGCCACGATCCGCGCCGAGTCCGAGCGCACCGACTCCGAGTGGGACCGCGAGAAGCTGCAGGAGCGCCTCGCCCGCCTGGCCGGCGGCGTCTCGGTCATCAAGGTCGGCGCGGCCACCGAGGTGGAGGCGAAGGAGCGCAAGCACCGCATCGAGGACGCCGTGTCCTCGACGCGCGCGGCCCTCGAGCAGGGCATCGTCTCCGGCGGCGGCACCGCTCTCGTGCAGGCCGCGAAGGTCCTCGACGAGTCCGACCTCGGGCTCACCGGCGACGCCGCGACCGCCCTCGGCATCGTCCGCCGCGCCCTGCGGCAGCCGCTGTACTGGATCGCCCAGAACGCCGGCCAGGACGGGGCCGTGGTCGCCTCCCGGGTGGCCGAGCTCGAGGCCGGCCACGGCTACGACGCCGCCACCGGCGAGTACGTCGAGATGGTCGGCGCGGGCATCATCGACCCGGTCAAGGTCACCCGCTCGGCGCTGCAGAACGCCGCGTCCATCGCGGCGCTCGTGCTGACCACCGAGACGCTCGTGACGGACAAGCCGGCCGACGACGACGGGCACGGCCACCAGCACTGACCCGGCCCGCCCCGCGGACCCGTCCCACCACGGTGGGGCGGGTCCGTCGCCGTCCCCGGGGTCCGCCCCGGGGCCTCCGGTAGAGTGCGGGGGTCCGCCCGACCGCTGCCGCGCCCCTCCGCGGCACGGTGTGCCCAGGAGATGCCCAGGAGATGCCCATGACGAGCCCCCCCGAGCAGGACGCGCCCGCCGGCGTCGGGACGGCCACGGTCCGGCGGGTGGCCCGGTACGCGGGGTTCCGCCCCGAGGTGCAGGGGCTGCGGTTCGTGGCGGTGCTGCTCGTGGTGGTCTATCACGTGTTCCTGGACCGGGTGTCGGGGGGCGTGGACGTCTTCCTGCTGATCTCGGCGTTCTTTCTCACGCTGTCCTTCGTGCGCAAGCTCGAGGCGGGACGGCCCCTGGCGCTGGGACGGTACTGGCTGCACGTGTTCAAGCGGCTGCTGCCCCTGGCGGTGCTCACGATCCTGGGCACCCTGGTGCTGGCGTGGTGGTTCTTCCCGGAGGCGCGGATCGACCGGGTGCGCACGGAGGCGCTGGCCTCGGTGCTCTACGTGGAGAACTGGGCGCTCGCGCTCGCCGAGGTGGACTACTACGCGGCCGACGACTCCACGGCCTCGCCGTTCCAGCACTTCTGGTCCCTGTCGGTGCAGGGGCAGGTGTTCCTGCTGTGGCCGCTGGTGTTCGGGGCGGCGTGGCTGCTGTGCCGGCGCGGCCGGTGGCGGCCGGTGCCGGTGCTGGCGGTGTTCTTCGGGCTGGTCTTCGCGGCCTCCCTGGCGTGGTCGGTGTACACGACGGCCACGAACCAGGCCTTCGCCTACTTCGACACCCGGGCCCGGCTGTGGGAGTTCGCCCTGGGCTCGCTGCTGGCCCTGGCGGTGCCGTACCTGAACCCGCCGCGCACCGCACGGGTGGTGCTGGGCTGGGCGGGAATGCTGAGCATGGTCTCGGTGGGGATGCTGGTCGACGTGCAGGGGGCGTTCCCGGGGTGGATCGCGCTGTGGCCGCTGCTCTCGGCGGCGGCGGTCATCGTGGCCGGCGGGTCCGGCTCGCCCTTCGGCCTGGACCGGGTGCTGGCCTCGCGGCCGCTGGTGCGGCTGGGGGACGCCTCCTACGCGCTGTACCTGGTGCACTGGCCGCTGCTGATCACGTACCTGGTGCTGCGGGACCGGCCGGTGGCCGGGCCGCGCTCGGGGGTGGTGATCATCGTGGTCTCGCTGGTGCTGGCGGTGCTCGCCACGAAACTGGTGGAGCGCCCGTTCCAGCGGTGGGCGTGGCCGGAGCGGGACAAGCGACGGCTGGCGGTGTCGGTGGGAGTGAGCCTGGCGCTGGTGGCGGTGCCGGTGCTGGTGTGGCAGCAGGTCGACGCGCGGCGGGCGGCGGTGCTCGCGGAGGAGGCGGCCCGCAACAGTCCGGGGGCCGCGGTGCTGGACCCGGGCTTCGAGTTCCGGGGGGACCCGGAGGCACCCACCCTGCCCCTGGCCTCCGCGCTGGGCGAGGAGTGGGTGGGACTGCCCGAGCCCTGCTCCGGGGAGTTCGCCCCCGAGCAGGAGGTGCTCGAGCCGTTCTGCCGCCAGACCCCCGCCCTGCCGGATCCCGAGCGCACGATCGCGGTGGTCGGCAACTCCCACATGGAGCAGTTCATGGGCGCGGTGATCCCCATCGCGGAGGAGCGCAACTGGCAGCTCGTCGCCGTCCTCCAGCCGGGCTGCGCCTTCGCGGTGCGCCCGGAGGGGGACGCGTGCCACGAGGGCAACGACGCGGCGATCGAGTACGTGGAGCGGCTCGCGCCGGACGCGGTCATGACGACCTCGACCTACGCCGCCCGCATGGACGGATCCGCCGAGGCCCTGGTCGGCGGGTTCCCGGAACTGGTCGACCGCCTCACGGGCCAGGGCATCGACGTCGTCGGCTTCCGGGACAACCCACGGTTCGACTTCAACCCCTACGAGTGCGCCGAGCGCCACGGCCAGGACGCCGAACGGTGCCGCGTGCCCGTCGAGCAGGTGCTGGCCCCCGTCAACCCGGCCGACGCCCTCCAGGACCGGAGCGGGTTCACCTCGCTCGACCTCACCGACCTCATCTGCCCGGACGGGCTGTGCCGCCCCGTGGTGGGCAACGCGTACGTCTTCTTCGACCCGCACCACCTCACGTGGACCTACGCACGGACGATGGCGCCGGCCCTCGAGGAGCGGCTCCCCGGCGCGCTCCTGCAGGGGCCGTCCTCGTGAGCCCGGGGCGGACCGGCGCCCCGCGCCGGGCGCCGGGGACACCGGCCCGCGACGCGTCCGCCGGCGCGGCGACGGTCGTGCGATAGGGTCGCGACGGGCGCCCCCCGCCCAGCCCCCCAGTTCTTCCTCCCCCCGTTCCCCCTCCCGGCGTCGCCCCGCGGCCGCGCCGGGGCCGCCCCTGGAGGTGCCCCCGTGGCCACTGTGCACGCCACCGCTCCCCAACCGTCCACCGGGACCTCCGCCAGCCGGGACGCGGCGCAGCGGCGGGGAAGCCGGTATTCGGGGTTCCGCCCCGAGGTGCAGGGCCTGCGGGCGGTGGCGGTGCTGCTCGTGGTGGTCTACCACGTGTTCCTCGGCCGGGTGTCGGGGGGCGTGGACGTCTTCCTGCTGATCTCGGCGTTCTTCCTCACGCTGTCCTTCGTGCGCAAGCTCGAGGCGGGACGGCCCCTGGCGCTGGGACGGTACTGGCTGCACGTGTTCAAGCGGCTGCTGCCCCTGGC
>NZ_JBISWK010000113.1:0-36454 GCF_044462205.1 Kocuria rhizosphaericola
CCGGAGAAGTTCTCGCCGGCCTTCTCCCACTTCTCGACCGGCCAGTTGCCGGGCACGAGGTGATTGAGCACCAGGGTCTTCACCCCGGCGCGTTCGGCCACCCCTCCGACGTCCTCGATGGTGGTGTGCGCTCCGATCAGGTGCTGGTACTCGGCCTCGGAGTTCGCGTCGCGTGGGGCGGGGTGATGCTGGCCGACCCACTCCTCGGCGATCGCCTCGTGCACGAGGACGTCCGAGCCCCTCGCCAGCTCCACCAGGTTCTCACTCGGGCTGGTGTCCCCGGAGAAGGTCACGGAGCCGGTGTCGGTGTCGAAGCGGTAGGCGAAGGCCGGGAACACCGGGGCGTGCTGGACGAGGGTCGCGGTGACCTTGACCCGGTCGTCCTCGTAGACCTCGATCGGGCGCATCCGCGGGTGCGGATCCCCATTGGGGTCATCGGTCAGCTCGGTCGGCAGAGCGATGTCCCGGCCGACGAAGAACTCCCGGGGCGGGGGGTAGCCGGAGTCGATGATCCGGTCGTTGAAGTCCGTGGCGAAGGTCTTCATCATCGCCTCGATCGTCTCCCGGGTGCCCGGAGTCGGGTTGGCCGGATTGACCACCTGGTCTGCGGGGATCTGCTCGCCCTTGTAGTTGACCGGCAGGGCCCCGCGGTTGCCCGGGCCGAAGACCTGCAGCACCCGGTCGGGCACGGTCACGCCGTTCTGCAGGCCGGTGCCGAAGATGTTGTAGAGATCGGAGATGTGGTCCGAGTGCAGGTGGGTGAGGAACACGGCCTCGAGGGCGTCCAGGGGGCCGCGCATGTCCTTGTCCCAGGTGCCCAGCCTGGCTTTCTTGATCTGTTTGCCCACCCCGTCGCCGGCGTCGACGAGGTAGTACTTGTCCCCGGCCACGACCGCGGAGGCGACGCCTTCGCGGTGGGAGTCGTTCCACCAGGGCGGTCCGCCGCTGGTGCCCAGCAGCACGATCCGGTTCCGTGCGTCGGTGGTCAGCGGGTCCCGGCCCGCAGCGCGGCCGGGAGCGGTCGAGGTCGCCGAGGCTGTGGCGCTTCCGCCGGTGGAAGAGGCTGCGCTGCCCGGGGCGCAGGCGGTGACCGCCAACGGCGTCAGCCCGAGGGCGGAGGCCAGACCGAGGGCGCGGCGGCGGGAGATGCCTCCCGGCGAGTGAGCATGGTGATCGGACCCAGAAGCTGACATGGAGTTCCCCCGAGGACATGGCGTGCGTCATATGTGGAAACTTCAGTATGGAACATCACTCGAGGCCAGCGCCCTGTTTTGGGCGCAGAACGAAGACATGATCACCGTGTACTGATATCTGTTTCTTATGGACGCCTGCATCTCGAGCGTGGTGAGCGAGGTGTTTTCGGTGCCTCGCTGGCAGAGCCCCTCCTCGTTGCGAGAGCGCCGGCCGTGCCGAACGGAGGAGGAAGGTGCGAGCTGTTCCTGATGGGCCACCTGATGGGGCACCCAGGTCATGACTTCCCACCATCACAGCTGTCGGATTCATCGACGTGGCCTCCAACACCGGAAGCACGACACGCGAGGCGCATCAGAATGCAGTGATTCAGGTGTTGTTGCCTGTGGAAGGACGATCCGGCGTGGTGCGTGGTTCGTCCGTGTCATCGCGGCGTTACCAGGAGATGCAGGCAGACCTGAACGGGTCTCAGCCTTCGCGTCCGCTGTTCGGTGCCAGGCCGGCGAGCCCTTCGGGGCCCTCGCATCTCGGCACCTGCTGTCACTCGCAGGCCAGGCCCTCGGTCCCGCCCCGGTCCAGCGCCGGGCGGTAGCCGGGCTGGTCCGAGCGCAGGGGGGCCGCGCCGGCCGCGCGCACGGCGGCGCAGTCCGCGTAGTAGACCTCGTCCGTGGCCGAGGTTTCCGTGGCCGAGGTTTCCGTGGCCGAGGGCCCCATGGGGAAGGGTCCCGCGGCGGCGGCGTCTCCGGCGGGCGGGACGTCGCGGGGCAGGAACTGGTCCGGGCACCCGGCCAGCACCTCCGCCATGGCGTCCCGCTCGGGAGCCGTCACGAAGAGCTCGTAGCGGGCCTTGACCGCGATCTGGGTGGCCACGTACTCGCACCGGAAGGACTCGTCCGGCGGCAGCCACTCGGCGGCGTCGGAGGCGGACTTCTCCCCGTTGGTCGGCCCGTCCACGGCCCGCAGGTTCAGGGGGTCGTTGGCCAGGGCCGTGCGCTCGTCCGGGCCGAGCCGGTCGGCCCCCGAGATCCACGCGTTCTTCAGCGCCACCACGTGGTCGATCTGCACGTCGGAGGAGGTCAGCGGTCCGCGCTCGAACGCGATCGTCCGCCCCGTGTAGGGGTCCTCGAGAGTCCCGGAGAGGACCGTGCACCCGTCGTCGTCGACGACGTCACCGGTCAGGTCCCGGGCCAGGATGTCGTTGCGGGCGTCGCAGCCGTTGCCGTCGGGATCGGCCCATTCCCCGAACTGGGCGCGCCGGTCGTAGTCCTCGCCGGCGCCGGCGTCCTCGAACGGCAGAGCGGCGAGCGCTCGCGCGGCGGGGGAGGAGCCCTCCGGGGCCGGCGGGGTGCACCCGGCCAGGACACCCAGGGCGACCACGAGGGGGACGAGCGCCGCCCGCCGGGCACGGGCCTGCGGCGCTGCGGTCCTGCGCACGGTGTTCCCTCCGCTCCGGCCGGTGGTGTCGGGGGTCCTATTCTCGCAGGTCAGCAGGCAGGGTAGATTGCGGCACCGGAGGTGGGCGGACATGAGACGGTTCTTCGCCGTGGCCCGCGTGCTGATGGGCCTGGCCCTGGTCACGGCCGTGGCCGCGCAGCTGCGGGTCTCGCTGCGCTTCTGGAGCGATCGCGGGGACCAGGCCATCGCGGTCGACGTCGCCAACTTCTTCAGCTACTTCACGATGCAGACCGCTCTGTTCCACGCCGTGGTGTTCGC
The DNA here is from genome assembly GCF_044462205.1 of Kocuria rhizosphaericola. NCBI lineage: Bacteria > Bacillati > Actinomycetota > Actinomycetes > Micrococcales > Micrococcaceae > Kocuria > Kocuria rhizosphaericola. The sequence goes on from NZ_JBISWK010000113.1 coordinate 2,905, forward strand.
GCTCGGGGCGTGGTTCCTGCTCGCCCGGCAGGGCACCGAGCCGGGATGGCTCGGTGCACTGCGCGCCGCGGCGACGACGTACACGGTCACCACCGGGGTGGTCTACAACGCGCTGCTGCGCGGGCTCCCGCTGGAGCCGGGCCTGGAGCAGCCGTGGGCCGACGAGATCCTGCACACGGTCGTCCCGGTCTGGGCGCTGGTGGACTGGCTGCTCGCCCCGGGGCGGAGACCGGTCCGGTGGCGGGCGGTCGGGTGGATCGTGGTCTATCCGGTGCTGTGGGCGGTCTACACGCTGGTGCGTGCGCCGTTCGTGCTGGACGAGGGCACCGGCAACCCCTGGTGGTACCCGTACCCGTTCCTGGACCCGATGGCGTCGGCCGGCGGCTACGGGTCCGTGGCGGTCTGGATCGCGGTGCTCGCGGTGGCGGTCACGGCGACGGCCTCGGTCCTCGTCGGGGTCTCCCGGTGGCGAACAGGGTCTGCCGACGACGACGAGGGCGAGCGCAGCCGCTGACGGGACGGGCCGCCCAGGGGCCGCCCGGTCCGGCCGGGCGGCCCTGGGGCCCGTCCTCCGGGCTGTCGTCAGGACTGGTCTTCCACCGCCGCGACCGCGAGGTCCGGGTGGTCGGAGAAGAACCCGTCCATGCCCGCCTCGACGAAGGCCCTGATCTCACCGGCCAGATCGCCGTGCTCCCGGGGATCGGCGCTCGATCGGTGCTCGGCCGGCAGGAAGAAGTTCTCCGCCCGGAAGGTCCAGCCGTGGACCTCCAGGCCCGCGGCGTGGGCGTCGGCGATGACGGCCGTCGGCTCGCCGAGGGTGCCGTCGGCCTCCCGCGGGATCATGACGTCCTTGCAGGCGCCGAGGACGTCGGCGTAGGACGCGATCTCCTCCAGGCCCTCCGCCGTGGTGAGGTCCGCGTAGGTGCGCGGGTCGCCGGCGGCGGCGAGGTCGAACGGCGCGCCCGTGCAGTTGACCAGCTGGGCGAGGGGCACGTCGGTCATTCCGTCCAGCTCGCGCAGGTTGGCGGTCTCGAAGCTCTGCAGGACGACCGGGTCTCCCTCGTCGCCGTAGCCGTTGGCCTCGAGCACCTCGACCGCCTTCTCCTCCAGGGACAGGCCGATCGAGTCGAAGTACGTGGGGTGCTTGAGCTCGGGCGCGATCCCCATGGGTTCGCCGTCGCACGTGCGCGAGTGGCGGGCCAGGTCCACGACCTCCTCGAAGGTCGGCACCGGGTAGAGGCCGTCGAAGGCCGTGTTGCCCGGTCGCAGCTCCGGGATGCGCTCCTCCGCGCGCAGGGTGCGCAGCTCGGCCAGCGTGAAGTCCTCGGTGAACCAGCCGGTGACCTCGACGCCGTCGATCACCTTGGTGGTGCGCCGCTCGGCGAACTCCGGGCGGTCCTCGACGTCGGTGGTCCCGCCGATCTCGTTCTCGTGCCGGGCCACGAGCTCGCCGTCCCGGGTGGGGACGAGGTCGGGCTCGATGAAGTCGGCGCACTGCGTCATGGCCAGCTGGTAGGAGGCCAGCGTGTGCTCGGGCCGGTAGCCCGAGGCGCCGCGGTGACCGATCACCTCGGTGCCCGTCCCGGCCCCGGGCCGGAGGCGCTCGCGGTCCAGCACGATGAGCTCGGTGTCGTCCGGGGTGCCGAGGACGCGGGCGTCGTTGCCGGGATAGTTGTTGTCGTTGCCGATCAGCAGGCGGCCGTCGCGCAGCTGCAGGACCACCTCGACGGACTGCTGGGGGAAGGAGAACTGCTCGCCCACGCCGTAGCCGGCCGGGGAGGTGCCGGTGCCGATGCCGGCCGGGTTGTCGATGTCCAGCAGATCGGCGACCAGTGTCTTCTCGAGGTGTCCGGAGTCGTCCGTGCGGCGGAGGTCGACGGCGTAGACGCGCTTGGTGACCGCCGCGGCGCCGTCGAAGTCGTCGCGCTCGAGGACCAGCAGCCGGTTCTGACCCGTCAGGAACGCGTCGCCCACGAGGTTCGCGCTGGTGTCCGTCTCGTAGTCCCACGTGCGGCCGGTGTACTCCCGCTTCTTCGTGTCGAACTCGAGGACCAGCCGGCGGCGCGGGTCGTCGTCGTCGGCGAGGGCGCCCTCCAGGATCGGGTAGAGGTAGCGGCCGTTCTTCGATCCCGCCATGGCCTCGAAGCCCTTGCTGCTGCCCACGGCGGGCTGCGCCCCGTCCTCGAGGTACGGGCTCTGCGGGGACTCGAGCGTGCCCCCGCCGCCGGCGCGGACGTCGGCCAGCGGGACGGGCTCCTCGAGCACCACGCCCTCGGCGTCCACGTGCAGCAGGAAGGGGCCGAACTCCTCGCCGATCCAGAAGGTGCCGTCGGGTTGGCGGACCACGGACTCGACGTCGAAGTCGTTGCCGGTCAGCAGCCGCTCCTCGGTGTCCTCGTGCACCACGGGGAAGGGGATGCGGTGGTGCGGATCGCGCAGCGACACGAAGTCCTGGACCTCGATGTCCCCGGCCCCGCCCTCGGCGGTCTCCCACTGCGGGGCGATGCGGTAGAGCCGCAGCAGGAAGTCGGCGGAGTTCTCCTGATTGCCGAAGCCGTTGTCCGGCATGGCCCAGAAGGTGCCGTCGCCGTTGTCGACCACGGCGGAGAAGCCGGGGATCACCTGGCCGTCGAAGGGACCGGTGCGGCCGTTGGCGGGCGTGGCCGCCGCGCCGGACGGCGGGCCCTCGGCGAGGTGGTCGGCGGAGAGGGTGGCGCGCTGCTCGAGCACGGGCGCGGTGGCGGGCCCTCGGCCCGGATCGCCGTTGTGGGCGACAGCCCCCGGCGTGGAGGTGAAGAGGACGGCCGCGGCCAGCGCGGCGGCTGCTGGGACTCTGCGCATGCGCCGAGCGTAGGACCGGCGCGTGGCCGGGCGGTGGCGTCCGGGGAACATGACGGCGAACGACACCGCGCCGGACGTTCACCGATCGCGCTGTGACCTGCGGTTCCGGGCGGGTCCACGGGGTGGCGAGCGGTCCGCCGGGGCTGCGCGGGCCGGGTCACAGCTGCGGCACGCACTCCCCGGCGCCCAGCTTCGCCAGGCCGGCCCGGTCCCCGGCCGAGAGCGCCGTCGCCCCGCCTCCCGGGTGCATGAGGTGCGCGGGGTCGTCGACGTGGGCGAGGCCCACCACGTGCGCCAGCTCGTGGGCGATGGTCGCGCGGACGTGGGCGGCTCCGTCGGGGTGCTGCAGGACCTCCGCCAGATCGGGGGCGTCGAGGGCGATCTGACCCGTGACGTAGACGAACGGGCGCCCGGGCGCCTGCCGGGCCGTGCTGCCACCCAGGCCCACCACGTTGCCGGCCAGGTCCGGCACCTCGGTGGAGTCGGACCACGTGATGAGCACGGGGGCCCACTGCCGGCCGTACCGGTCCGGCTGATAGGGCGCACGCTGCTCCCCGGGCGCCTCCGTCGTCGTCCCGTCGGGGACGAAGCGCAGGCCGGTGGCCGCGGAGATCTCGGCGACCGCCTCGTCGATGAGCCGCTGCCCGCCCGGCGGGGCACCGTCCGGGCGCACGACGTAGTGCACGGGTCGGCACGGGTCGTAGGCGACCATCGGCTGCCCGGGGTCCGGGGAGTCCAGAAAGCGGTAGCCGCCCGCGTCCGCGGCCGCCGGGGGCGTGCCGAGCGGCGCCGGGGCCGCCTCGACGCCGGGCGGGGGCGCCGACGCGTTCGGGAGGTAGGGGCGGATGACCGGCAGCGCGTGGTCCTGGAGGAGCCCGGGCGTGAACCAGAGCATGAGCAGCACCACCACGCCCACGGCCGGTGTCGCCCGCCACGCCATGCTGCGCCTCCGGGGCGACGTTCCCCGATGCGGCGCGGTACCACCGGACTGGTGCATGCTTCCTGGCTTCTGTGCTCGATCGGGCGGTCGTGCAGACCGTACTGAAGTGTACGAAAGCAAACACGGAGGAGCACCCTCCACGCGCCCTGTGACGGGACCTCACCTGTCCACAGTCCTGCCCACACTGGTCCGACGCAGCCCCGGCCGTGGAGGAGCACCGCCGTGGAGACCACCCCGCACCAGAACGTCACCTTCCCCTCGACCGGGGGACAGGCCCACGGCTACCTGGCGCTGCCGGCCGCCGGCCGGGGTCCCGGCGTGCTCGTCATCCAGGAGTGGTGGGGGCTGACCGACCACATCCGGGACGTGGCCGACCGGCTCGCCGCCGAGGGCTTCGTGGCCCTGGCCCCCGACCAGGGCGAGCGGATCGGCGCCGCGGTGCCGTTCTACGGAGTCGGCCAGGGCGTGCCGGACGCGTACCACGGGGTGCGCGCGGCGGTGCAGGGCCACTACGGCCGGGAGGACACCTCGTACCCGGTGGAGAAGGCGGAGGCCCTGGAGGAGCAGATCCGCCGCGAGTCCTCCGCGCCGGTGGTGGAGTTCCACTACTACGACGCCCCGCACGCCTTCCACAACGACCGGAACCGGCCGAACCACCGGCCCGAGGCCGCGGCCGTGGCGTGGGAGCGCGCGGTCGCGTTCCTGAAGGAGCACGTGCGTCAGCCGACGACGACGGCGGTCGCCGCCGGTTCCCGGTCCCGACACGACCTCGGACGGCAGGGTGCCGGGCGCCGGTGTGAGAGCGTCGAGGGCAGCAGATGCCGGGACCGACGATGCGGAGGGCAGCCCGATGAGGACGCCGTGGACGTTCACGATGGCGATGACGGCCGTTGCGCTCGGCCTCACGGGCTGCGCCCAGGAGCCGGCCGACCTCTACTCCGGGGAGCAGGGCGAGGCCGACGTGCTGCCGGATTCGATCGACGCCGGCGCCCGGGGGTGGGACGCGGACAGTTCTCGCCTGCTGGCCACCCACGACGGCACCGAGTTCTACGTCGTCGCCGGCGCGGAGGGCGACTGCCTGATCACCTACGCCCCGGACGCGCCCGAGAACTGGATCGCCGGCTGCACGCCGGGCGGACGCGTGGGCACCAGCGGGCAGCTGGGGATCGAGGCGGACTTCGCACCGGCCGGTCTGCCCGGTGAGGCGCCCGAGGGGTGGGTGCGGCTCACCCCGGAGCTGCAGATCACGGAGCGCTGATCCGGCCGCCGGCGTCCTCGACCGGAACCGACGCCCGGACGTTCCCAGGACGTGCCCGCCCCGGTAGCGTTCGAGGCATGGCCCTGGACCTGTGCGCAGGCATCTCCGCCGGCGACTACGAGCGCGCCCTGGCGATCTTCGTCGGCGACGCCGACGAGCTGGAGTCCTGGGTCGCCCGGATCGCGGACCGGGGACTCGAGACCGCCGAGTGGGAGGACTGCCCGGCCGGGATGCGGGAGGCGCTGTTCCGGGATCCGGAGGGCAGCGAGATCCGGTTCGGCGGAGCGCCGGCAGGATGACCGGGGTCTGGCCCGTGGTCCACGCCGAGCGTCAGGCGCTCGTCCGGGACCTGGAGGACCTGGCGGCGCGGCAGTGGGCCACTCCCTCGCTGTGCCCGGGCTGGGACGTGCACGACGTCCTGGCCCATCTCGTCGACGACGCCAGGACGACGCGCCTGGGCTTCCTCCGCCGCCTCGCGGCCGCCGGCTTCGACTTCGACCGCTGCAACGCCCGGGGAGTCGCGCGGGAGCGCCGCGCGGATCCGCGGGACACGCTGGCCGCGTTCCGTGCGGTGAGCGGCCGCACGACGAGCGCGCCGGCGCCGCCGGCCACCCGGCTGGTGGAGGCCTTCGTGCACGGGGAGGACATCCGCCGCCCGCTCTCCCTCATCCGCGCGTATCCGACCGGGCCGGTCGTCGAAGCGCTCCGTCACCAGCTGAAGACCAGCGGAAAGCTCGGCGGCGGCAGGGAGCGGGCGGCGGCGTTGCGCCTCGTGGCCACCGACGCCGAGCTCGAGGCCGGGACCGGGCCGGAGGTGCGCGGCGGCGTCCTCGCGCTGCTGCTGGCGGTCTCCGGGCGCCCGATCGGTCCCGAGGAACTCACCGGCCCCGGAGCCGCCGCGCTCGTGGGCTGAGCACCGACGTCACCGGGGCCGGGGGCTCACCGCACGAGGGCGAAGAGGATGCCGCTGATGGCCACGAGCCCCGCGACCGTCACGAACACGTTCGACAGCTGCCCGCGGTAGGGCGCCAGGGCGGGGATCCGGCGCACGGCGTACATCGGCATGAGGTAGAGGATCACGGCGATGACGGGACCGGCCAGGGACTCGATCAGCGCCAGGATGCTCGGGTTGAGCACCGCGGCCGCCCACGTGGTGAGGAAGATGAACACCGCGATCGCGCGGCGCAGCGTCCGCTCCTGCGGCGGCCGGGCCCGCGCGGGCAGCATGCTGCGCACGATGCCCGCCGCGCCCTCGGCGGCGCCGAGGTAGTGGCCGAAGAACGAGGAGACGATGGCCACGATGGCCACGATCGGGCCGAGGTAGCCGATCAGGGGGTTGCCGTGCACGTTGGCCAGGTGGGAGAGCACCGGGAGATTGGCCTCACGGGCCTCCTGCAGCCCGCTCGTGCCCAGGGACAGGACGCAGGACCAGACGAACGCCATGGTGAACAGCACCAGCAGGACCGTGGTGCGGCGGAGCACCCGGGACGCGGCCTCGGGCGCGCGCGCCCCGTGCTCGCGCTGCATGGCCAGGGAGAACTGGGAGATGGCCGGCGAGTGGTTGAACGCGAACACCATCACCGGGATGATCAGCCAGACCGACAGCGTGAGTTCGCCGGCGGACGGCACCGCGGCGAGGTCGCCCACCTGCCAGGTGGGCACGAGGTAGACCGTCACGCCCAGCAGGGCGAGGATCAGCGGGTAGACGAGCCACCGGGTCACGGCGAGCATGAGGCGCTGACCGGCGACCATGACCAGCATCATCAGGGCGATCAGTGCCCCGGAGAGCAGCACGCGGGGCACCTGGGGCAGCCCCAGCTGGTTGACCATCAGGCTGTCGACCGTGTTGGTGATGCCCACCCCGTAGATCAGGACGATGGGGTAGATCGCGAGGAAGTACAGCACGGTGATGACCCGTCCGGCGCCCTCCCCGAAGTAGTCGCGGGCCACGACCGTGATGTCCTCGCCCTGCTTCGGCGAGGCGCACACGAAGCGTGCGAGGGCCCGGTGGGAGAGGTAGGTCATCGGCCCGATGAGGACCGTGACGACGAGCAGGGGCCACAGGCCGCCGGCGCCCGCGTTGATCGGCAGGAAGAGGATGCCCGCGCCGATGGCGGTGCCGAACAGGCCGAGCATCCAGCCGGTGTCGACCGCGGACGGCCGCCTCCGGGGAGCGGGGCCCGCGGTGGGGCGGTCCTGGGCAGGGGGCGTGGTCGTCGGGGAGAGGGCGGGTTCTGCATCGGCGGAGATCGTCCGCGGGGCAGGGGAGCGCGACATGGTGGTCCTCGCTGGGTGCGCAGTGTGGGGTGGACCACAGGGACGATACCAGCCGGACGGAGGCCCTCCGGGCCGCCGGTGTCCGCGCGCATCGCGACACGGCCGCCGTTCCGCGCGCGGAACGGCGGCCGTGCTGACGGTGAGCCGGCTCGGACCGAGTGACGTGCCGGTGGGCTGCTCCGCCGGGAGATCAGTGCTGCCGCAGGGGGCGTCCCACGAGCCCGGTGGAGACCGCGAAGTACGCGGCGGCCGCGAACAGCAGCGTGGCCCACCCGTAGGCCTGGGACCCCAGGGCCAGGACGGCGCCGTTGGCGACGAACAGCATGACGGCCGCGGCCGTCAGCCACTGCGCCACCTGATTTCCGCGAACTTCTCGAACCCCTGCCACTGTCATTCCCTTCGTCGTCTCCCACCCGTCTGCGGCCGCAGCCGGATGAGCCCAAGTTAGGTGCCGTCCGGGGCATATGTCTGGGTACTTAAGTCCAGACCTCACGGCGGCCGCGCGAACATCGGGCCTGGTCAGGGGCGGGAAGCGAACATGACGAAAGATGGCGTCGCCGGCACCCGGCCGGAGGGGCCGGAACAGGAAGGGGCGGGGACGTGGTGTCCACGTCCCCGCCCCGATCCCGAGGTGTGTGCTCCCGCCTACGGTGCCGCGGGGACCGCTCCGGCGTCGGCGCCGGTCACGCCCTGCTCGGCGGCCGCGCCCGGCTGGCCGGTGTCGGTCCCGCCGCTGTCCAGCTGCTGGCTGCCCGTGTCCGGGAGCTCCTCGCCGGACGTGGTGCCGTCCCCGGTCACCGCCCCGCTCGTGGGGGCGGCTTCGTCCGGCGCGACCGCACCGGGGGCCGGGGTGGCCTCGGCGGCCGGGTCGGCGCCGTCCGCGGGGGCGACCTCGCCGGTGCCCGCGGCCGGGTCCTCGGCCGGTGCGGGGGTGGGAGCGCTGCGCACGGCCACGGACTCGCTGCCGGTCACGGAGCGCTGGATCGTGCCCGTGCCGCCGGACAGTTCGGTGCCGGTGAGCGCCTGGACGCCGAAGATCGCGGTGACCGCCAGGCCGAGGATGGCGCCGGTGCTGATCAGGATGGGCTTCAGGCGGGGGCGCAGAGCGCCCCAGCGGCCGCTCTCGGCCACGGCCGTGCTGCCCTCCGACTCGGAGGCGTCCAGGCCCGGGCGCGCGAGCACGCGCTGGGCCACGGTGGTCTTCACCTTCTTCAGGCCGCGGCGGCTCTTCTCGAGCGAGGTGGAGTAGACGACCACCGCGATGCCCGAGACGATGCTGGTCAGGGCGGCGCCGAGGACGGTGCCGACCACGCTGAGGTGGCCACCGAGCACGGACATGGTCGCGGCGGTGGCGGCACCGGCGAGCAGCCCGGGGATGTTCAGGGCCGGGCTCTTCTTCTCGGCCTGCTCGTCGGCCTGCGCTGCGGCCTGGGGATGGTCGTCGGGCGCGGGGGCCTCGGTGCGTGGTCGTTCCAGAGTCATGCTGCCTGCTTCGCTTGCGGGGAAGGGGGTGCTGATCCCCGCGACGTTGCTCGGGCCAGCCTTCCCCATTATCCGGACTGACCTGGGAAAGCACAGCCCAAGTGGGAACTCTCACATCCTGCGTCCTTCACGACACGACGTGAGCGGGCCGTCATGATGGATGCGTGAGGCCGACCGGCCTCACGCATCCATGGTGACGAGCCGGCACGGGAGGAACTCATGATCACGAACGTGGCGTCGGCGGTGCTGTACGTGGGGGACCAGGAAGAGGCCCTGGCGTTCTACCGGGACACCTTGGGTTTCGACGTCGTGGCAGATGCCGACATGGGGGAGGGCGCACGGTGGATCGGGGTGAGCCCTCGCCGCCTCGTCCTCTCTCCGGCACGCACCCCGGCCGGCCCCCGTCCCGTTCCCGCGTCCTGACCGCGCGCCCACCGCTCAGCGCAGCGGCAGCCGCATCAGGACGCGCGGGAACCCGTTGAGCCTCGAGGTGGTGTCGGCGGCCCAGCTGAAACCGGCGCGGTCGAACATGGCGCGGGTGCCGACGTAGGCCATCGTGGTGTCGACCTTCCGACCCTCGTTGTCCACCGGGTAGCCCTCGATGGCCGGTGCGCCGTGGCCGCGGGCGTGCTCGACGGCGCCCTCGAGCAGGGCCTGGGCCACGCCCCGGCCCCGGTGGCCGCCGCGCACCCGGAAGCACCACACGGACCAGACCGGGAGGTCGTCGACGTGCGGGATCGTTCTCCCGTGGGTGAAGGCGTGCAGCTCGGCCCGCGGGGCGACACCGCACCAGCCGACCACCGTCCCGGCGTCGTCGTAGGCGAGGACGCCCGGCGGGATCGGCCGGGCGCAGAGCTCCCGGGCCGTGCGAGCCCGTTGCCGGGCGTCCAGCGCGCGGTTCTCCTTGGACGGGAGCCGGTAGGTGAGGCACCAGCAGACCGACGAGTCGGGGTTGCGGGGCCCCAGGATGGTGGCGACGTCGTCGAACCTCTCGCTCGTCGCCGGTCGGATCGTGAACGGGGTGGAGGTCATGGTCGTTCCTCGGTACTGGGCGGCGTGGTGCCGGCCGTGCTCCCCACCCTAGGGAGAGCCCGCCGCGCGGACCACCCACCGGCGGCTCAGGAGGTGTTCGTGACCCGGTGCGCCCGAGCGCGTGGGGGTCGTAGCGTGGTGGGTGCATCGGACTGCTCGAGACGGAGGAGCACCCGTCATGACGATCGTCGTCACCACGCCCACGGGCCACGTCGGCTCCCGGGGGCAGCGCGGCTTCACGCCGGAGAATCCGCGGGAGCTCAGCACCACGACACCCATTCCGCCGGGTGCCTGGGCCCATGCCGTGCTCCGCTCCGCGCTCGCCGCCTGAGTCGGCCCGGGGCCCGGTTCACCGGGAGCGCCGGACGCGGTCGAAGGTCTCCCGGGCGGTCTCCCAGGAGGTCTTGCCGACGTCGAAGTGGTCGGTGAGCATGTACACCCCGATCCAGCACTGGTAGGTCCAGGCGCGGTCGAGGAGCCCGGGGTCCGCGGGCCCCGTGTAGCGCTCGTGCACCGCGCGCACGAAGGCCTCGCCGTACTCGTGCAGCTCCGCGAAGTCGACGGCCGGGTCGCCGAGGCACATGTCGCTGAAGTCGATCACGCCCAGCCGGGCCCCGGCGTCGTCCCAGAGCAGGTGCCGGCTGTAGACGTCGTTGTGGACGACCACCGCGGGAAGGTCCGCGGTGAGGAGCGCGTCGACGTCGGCGAGGATCCGCTCCACCTCGCCGAGCTCCTCCGGGGCCAGCACGGCAGGCAGGTGCGTGCCGGCCGCGCGGCGGACGTCGCGCTGGTCCTCGGCCAGGTAAGAGGGCGGCACGAGCTCCAGCGGCGTGCCGGGAACCGGCGCGGTGTGCAGGGCCGAGAGGAAGCCGGCCAGCTGGTCCACGACCGCCTCGCGCGCCCGCCCGTCCAGGGTGGCCAGGACTCCGGGGGTGAGGGTGCGGCCCGGCAGCAGGGGGTACCCGGCGAACGAGCCGTCGGGCGCCACCCGGTCGTAGCGCGGGATCCGCACGGGCACCCGCGCGGCGAGATGGTCCAGGACCGCGATCTCCCGGCCGAGCGCCTGCGTGTAGGGCGGCTCCTGCGGGAAGCGGAACACCAGGGCGTCGTCCAGGACGACGACGACGTGGTCCCAGCCCTCCGTGATCCGCTGCGCCCTCGACCACGTCAGGTCCGGGAAGGCCGCGGCGATCCGCTCCAGCTCGTCCATTGCCGTCCTCCGTTCCCCGCGACCAGGGGCGATCCGCCCGGTCTCGTGGGCGAACCCCACCAGCTGCGACCGGTCGCGGGCGCCGAGCTCGGCCTGCATCCGGCGGTCGGCAGGCGTACGGGGCGGGCTGCCACGGTGCTGGGCATGTTGCCAGGGTAGTCAGTCCGTCCGCGACCGTCGTGAGTCCCGGGGCGCCATTCGGGGCCGCCTGCTGGCCTGGCCGGCCGGGTCCTCGTGATCTGCCGGATCGATCCTCATGCGGATGCTCCCCGAAGCCGGCCGATGTCCGGCGAGAGGCGCCGGCCGCAACGGCCGTCCTCCTCGGGGGACAGGCGGGAACCCCCGTCCCCGGACAGTACCGGCCCGAGCGTGGACACTGGGTGGAGGTGTCCACGGCAGGCCGCGGACACCCTCGACAGGCCCCAGACGGTCTCCCGGCCCGGTCACGCGTCCCGGCCGGGGACCCCCGACCACAGGAGGCGCCGTGCACGGGTCAGCGGTCATCATCGGGGCCGGCATCGCCGGCCTGGCCACCGCCCGCGGTCTGCTCGGTGCGGGCTGGGACGTCCACGTGCTCGAGCGCTCGCCGGGCCTGCCCCGCACCGGCACGGCCCTGGGCATGTGGCCCGAGGCGATGCGGGCCCTGGACCGGCTGGCGGTGGGCGAGCAGGTCCGCGCCGACTCCGTCGAGCAGCGGGGCGCGCGGCTCCTCCGGCCGGACGGCACCGAGATCGCCCACCTGGGCCCCGAGCGCACGGGCCGGCTGGTGCCGCGGCCCGCGCTCCTGGCGGCGCTGGCCGAGGGGCTTCCCCCGGACGTCATCGCGTGGAACGCCCCGGTCGCCGACCACGGCGTCCTGCCCGCAGCCGACCTCGTCGTGGCCGCCGACGGCGTCCACAGCCCCACTCGGGCCACGCTCTTCGGCGTCGCCCCGCGGCCGCTGGGCACCGTCGCCCCGCGGCCGCTGGGCACCGTCGCCCTCCGCGGCACCGTCCCGGGCCCGGCGGACGGGACCACGGAGACCTGGGGGCCGGCACGGCTCTTCGGCATCACCCCGCACGACGCCGAGCGCACCAACTGGTTCGCGAGCGTCCGCGCCGACGTGCTCGACTCGGCGGGATCCGGGCGCACCGACCCGCAACTCCTCCGCCGGCTCTACGGCGACTGGCACCCGGCCGTGCGGCGTGTCCTCGACGCCCTCGGGGACACCCCGATCGACCGGCGCACCCTCCTCGACGTGCCCCCGCTGCCGTCCTACGTCAGCGGACGGACCGTGCTCCTCGGCGACGCCGCCCACGGCATGGCGCCGAATCTCGGCCGGGGCGCCTGCGAGGCCCTGATCGACGCCACGGCGCTCGTCTCCGCGCTGACGGCGGCCCCCGACATGCCCGGCGCCCTGCGCCGGTACGACGCCGCACGCCGCCGGCCGACCATCCGCACGGTGCGCCTGGCCCGCCTGGCGAACGGCGTGAGCACAGCACGGCACCTGCTGCCCGTGCGCAACGTCGTCGTGGCCGCGGCGGCACGCTGGAGCTAGCTCGGGCGGGCCTCAGTTGCTGACGGCCGGGGCGTCGCGGATGTAGGCGGTCTCCAGGATCTGGGTGGCGGTGAACCGGGCGATGTCGGCGGCCGTGGCCGAGGACCCCACTGCACCGGGGCCGAAGAACCCCACGTACTTCAGTCCCCGGGCACTGCCACCGGTGACGTGCATGAACCGCACGATCGTCCAGTCCAGCTCGGAGCCGGCGACCACCTGCAGCATCCCCGCCATCTGCCGGTAGGCGTGCGGATCGAGGTGGCGGGCCAGGAAGCGGTGGACCTTGATGCGGGTGGTGGGCTTCTCCTTGGGGCACAGGCTGACCACCGGGGTGCCGTGGCCGATGTAGCGGCGGATCCCGTGGCGGTGCATGCCGGCCACGATGTGACCGGTGCCCTCGACCAGGCTCAGCCGGCGAGAACGGGGCCGCGGGCGCGGATCCAAGGTGTTGATCACCGCTTCAGACCCTCTGAGCGCAGTGTCCACCGCCGCGGGGTCGGTGATCTGCCCGATCACCAGCTCCACGTCCTGGCCCCAGCCGGCCGGCACCTTCGAGGGGCCGGGAACGAGGGCGATGACCTCATAGCCGCGGAACAGCAGATCCTCGACGAGTTCCTGACCGATGGGACTGACAGCCCCGAACACGGTGACCTTCATCTGTCCCCCACGGATGCAGTTGCACGGACGTGTTTCCCGAACAGTAGATCAACGAGTTTTCGGATGAAATGCCATGGAGCGCGTGTGACGTCCCCGGACGGGACGGTGCCGGCCGCCGCCCTGCAGGGCGGTGCCGGGCTCCCGGAGCACCCCCGGGGCGGTCCCGCTAGGGGCGGGACCGGATCGGCGCCACGTCCTCGCCGGCACCGAAGGCGATCCGGTGCGTAGACCCTTTTGGGGACAGGGCGGGCAGATTGTGACTCCCGAGTAGCCAGTACGCTTATGACATTGCATCAACCAAGCTTCTCCCCTCCCCCAGGAATCGAGACGACGATGAGCACCCCCGAGATCCTGCAGGCCGTCAAGGACCTGGTGCAGACCCCGCCCCCCACCGGGGTGCGGGTGGACCGGTTCGAGATCGTCGACGAGGTCGCCGAACTCTCCCTGTCCTTCCAGGCCGAGGTGCTCGAGAGCGTCCTGGCCTCCGAGGTGGCCTCCACCGGCGGGCCCGCCGACTGGGACGACCCCCGTGCGCCGATGGACGAAGGGTCCGCGACCTGGGCCTACGCCGGGGGGATCGCTGCGTTGTTGCACCACGGCTACTTCAACCAGACGATCCTCGCCCAGCACGAGGCCGCCCTGGATCAGATCCTCACCGAGCACGGCCACGCCGGAACACCGGTGACCGCCACCGCCACCTACACCGCGGCCGAGCTCATGCCCCACTACCGCAAGCTCAAGGCCGAACACCTCGAGCACCTGAGCGTCCCCGAGGCTGAGAAGCCTCGCCGGTAGACGCCGGCCGTCGACGCCGGGTGGGCGCCACCGCTGCTCAGGAGGCGACCCGGACATCGACGTCCCCTCTCGAGTGAGCTGGTGATCCGGATGCGATCGTCTGCAGCATCCGCCGCATGCACCCCCGGTAGCCGCACTGGTGGACCTGGGCACCCCCATACCCCGTGGGGCTTGGTGATCTTCACCGTGGTGGCCGCCCTTGCGCAGATGGAATTGGCGATCAAGCCGGAACGGATCGCCGGCTTGGTGGTCGAGCGCCGGGCAACCGGCAAGAGTATTCGGCAGTCGCCGCCCGACCTTCCACCCGCTCGTAGATTCGTACTGCGGTACAGCTGATCGTGGCTGGCGAGCCAGGCACCCAGGTCACCCGAGACCTGGCATGTCGCGGGCAGCCCTGTATCGGCGTACTTGGGAGCTCCTGCAACCGACACTCTGAGGACGAACGGTCTGTGGTATTGGCGGCTGCCAAGAAAGCAATAAATCGATGGGTTGGTTCGAGCTGCCATTGCGCCGAGAGGGCTTCAGGGTGCTGTCTGCCCGAAGCGGGCCATTGATCTGGTCTTGATGCGGGAGGTGGGGCCGGATCTTTTGTAGCCGCCTGCGGGTCATATCCACGGACCGGAGGGGACTTGCCGGTTTCTTGAAAATCATTCAAACCATATGGATTCTCTGGCGAGGTGCCCAGCAAAATGAAGCACTCGGGACCGAATGTGAAAATGCGTTGATGGTTGCTGCAGGTCTGTGTTCATCTCTGGGGATCATTCATGCCATATCTGAACATTCGGTGCGGCATTCCCGTTCGAGCAGGGAGCCGGGGCTCCAGGGGTGGAAAGGTGTCAATGGGCCGCGGCAGCCCAGGGGGACGCCGGTCTGACGCCCACAGGAACCGTCGTAGAGAGGACCGGCAGTACCTGGGGAGAAGTGCGCCGGTGTCTGGATGGCTGACCGTCCTCGTCGACGCCCGCCGCGCTCGTGCCCCTTGGTCTGCACCCGACTTGCCCTTTTGGACAGCGCGTCCGGCCGTCTCTCGGTAAGAGCAGCGGGCATAGCGTGGGTACTCCGCGAAGGAGACAGCTATGTCACGCGAGTTCGGCCATCTCCAGATGCCCCGACCGGATGGACGCTGCGAGGCATCACGCCCTCGCACGCCCACCCCGCACCGGACCAGCGCGGCTCCGGCCGCTCCTCCGACCTGCGCGGACGTGCTTGCCATGCAGCGCACGGCCGGGAACGGGGCCGTGACGGCTTTGCTCGGGCGGGTTCCGGCCGCGCCACCCGGCGTCGCCCGGCCGGCGATACCCACCACCCGCACCAGCGCCGACTCGACCCGGCCGGCACCGCTTCAGCGCGACGAGCTGAGGTACCCGTTCACCAGAGGCGTCCCCACCGGAGGAACCGCGGGGACCGGACTCCTGCCCTTCCCGCGTGTGGCCCCCGACCGGCTCGACTTCACCGACCGGATCTTCGCCAAGGACTCGCTGCCCACCGTCTGCCCGCGGTGTCACCGTGATCAACCGACCTTCCCGATGCCGCCGCGCTACCAGGACCGGGAAGCGACCGAGGAGCGACTCGTCGCCTGGGGAACCGACGCGAAGAAAATGCTCCACAACAACTGGCTGGTTCGGCGCCTCCAGCTCGACCCCGCCGGCCTCGGTCCCGTGGTCGAGGACTACGGCGCCGGCTTGGTCAAGCGCATCACGTCCTCGCACGAGTTCACCGGGTCCGAGACCGCACGCAACAACGGCGCGGCCACCATCCGTCGTCGCTGGCCGGACATCCGCGCTGTCGTCCACGGCGACGCCGCCACGTATTTTGGCGAGGAGCTGACGACGGCGGTCGCACTCACGCCCCAGGCGGCCTCGCCCGTGCTCAATCCGGTGGTGCTGCGTCTTGTGCTCGAGCTTCCGCTCACCGCAGGTGTGGACCTCGGCCGCCACGGCGCGACCGCCAAGCCGGGGCAGCGGGTGGACAACTTCGTCATCGTCAATGGCGGTACCTACAACGTCTGGTTCACCCTCATCGGCCGTCCCGCGTGGATCTACACGATCAGCCCGACCGAATACATCAAACGCTACGACCCGTTCACCGGCGCCGTGGCCAGCCAGGTCTACGACAACACCAAATGGATCCGCCACGCCATGCCCCTGATCCTCAAGGTGGGTGCGTTCGGGCTCGGGTTCTCCGGCAGCATCGTCCTGGTCCTGGCCGGCATCGCCCTCGACGAGCTCGCGACCGAGATGGAGGCGGACGCCGAGGGCCGGCCGGGCCGTTCCCCGATGGAAATCCTCGGCTCGGCGGGAACACAGCTGCTCATCGACCGCCTGTTCCACGGCCTGTTCGGCGGCGGGCGGGCGGGAGCATCGGCCGCGGGTGCCGGCAAGGCCGCCGCCAAGGCGGAGCGGATCGCCGAGCGCGCGGTTCCCCTGGTGCGCAAGGAGCTTGCGACCGCTGAGCGCCCGCTGGTGAAGGAAGCACTGGACCGGGGAGCCGCACGGCAGGTGACCGACCCGGCGCTCAAGGCACAGGGCTACACCGTGGAGGTGGCGATCGACAGCGCCGGATCCGCGCACGTCTTCCGGCTCAAGGGCGACGGCACCTGGTGCCGGTTCAGCGACCGCATCTGCGGGCTCGACCTGGGCTCCGAGGTCGCTGCCGCCGTGAAATCCCCGAAGTCCTTCACGCAGGCGAAGCTGGAGGACACGCGGGCGCTGCTGACCGAGATCGGCAAGGAGGCGGAATTCCTGCAGCGCGCCTACGAGCGGATGCGCAAGGTCGGGAAGGTGGACCTCTCGCTCCTGAGCGCGCAGGAACGGCAGCTGCTGGACCAGCTCGCCCCCTCCGGAAGCGCCGCCGACCTCTCCTTGCGCGAGCTGCGCGACCTCCCCCGCAGCCTCGGGCTGAAAAAGGACATTTCCGTCGCCCTGGACCAGGAGGCCAAGCTCGTCCAGCAGCTCTATCGCGAGGGTCGCCCGCTCTACGAGATCATGCGGGCCGCCTCGCCCAGCTACGCCTCCCGAACCCGGGTGCTGGCCGACGCAGGCGGCCGAGACGCCGCGACCGGCCTGCGTCCGCGCAGCGGCGCCCTGCACGTGGACCATGTCGTGCCGCTCAACGAGGTGGTCCGGATGCCCGGCTTCGACAAGCTCCGCCCGGAGCGTCAGCTGGAGATCGTCAACGACGTGAAGAACCTGCGGGCGATCGATGCCCTCGCCAACTCCTCCCGTGGCGACCGATCGTGGCAGGACTGGGCGAACGCGATCCTCCACTACGACGCCGCCGCCATCGCTCGGATGCGCGCGCTCGAGCAGGAGGTGCGCAACTACATCGCCGGGCGCATTCTTGTGCTCGGGCGTCCCTGACACCTTCGTACGAGGACTCCTGGTGGGTGGTGTGAGGTCTCCCCGACGCTACGCCACCCCACGTTGAGGACGTCCACCCACCGTGGGATCGTGCATCCGATGCAGGAAATCTACGCAGGTCAGCCCCGTCGCATCTGCTCAGTATTCGCCCGTCGTCGACAAATGGGCTCAGCTCCGGCGCAGGTGGTTCCGTCTACAGCCCGGACAGCACAAACAGAGCCTCCTTACCCGTCCTGGAGGCATCTCTGTCCTGTCGGCGTGGGAGAGATGGGTGCTGGGCCTGATCTTGGGCTCGGTCGGCTCCGCGCTGGTGGCCCACGCCAGGCTTTCCGGGTTGATCGTGCGCCACCACGGCTTGCCCGTACCGGTTGGGGTCACCGCTCGAGAGTCCACCGCGGGGGGACCCCGTAGGCGGCGCGGTAGGCGGCCGCGAAGCGCCCCGGGTGGGCGAAGCCCCATCGGGTGGCGATCTTGCGCACGGTGTCCCCTGCGGTGGGGTCGGCCCCCAGCAGGTCGGCGTGGGCAGCGGCCAGTCGGGTCCGGCGCAGATACTGCACTGGGGCCAGCCCCGCGGGGTGGTGGGCCCGGAAGGCCCGCACCAGGGCTTCGGTGGTGGCGTCGGCCGCCCGGGCGGCGTCCTCCACGGTGATGGGCAGGGAGGCGAAGTCGTCGAAGAAGGCCACCGCGATCCGGTACCGGCGGGCCTGGGCCTCCATGGACAGGGTGCGCTCGTGCCGGTCGCCGGCCAGCGGGAAGCACTCGAGCATGGCCACGGCCAGGTGCCGGGTGAGATCGGCGCGCACCAGCGGCTCGGCGAAGGCCCCGGAGTCCACGGTGTCGCGGGCCATCCCGGTCAGATCGGTCCAGTACTGTCCCAGTCGCTCGGTGACCGGGCGGGAGGAGGTGAAGGCCACCGGCGTGTGGACGCCGTAGACGGTGTCGGCGACCTCCTGCACCAGCCCGCGGGTGAGGTTGATGTTGGTGACCTCCAGGGCTCCACCGACGATCAGGGCGGGGTGGCCGGGGCGGAAAAGCACCGGGGACCCCACTCCGCTGCCGGCTTCATCGCGGGTCCGCCAGTCGTAGCGGGACGCGCGCACGTCGGCCACGCCGAAGACCTCCGTGTCACCCCAGGAGGAGAACGGCCCGTTCAGGCCCAGCCGCACCACGGTCAGGCGTGCGTCGCCGTCGAAGCACTGCCGGTAGGAGAGCCCCGGGCTGGTCGGGTCGATGGAGAACCGGACGCCGATCTGGTGGAACAGTGCAACGACGGCCTCCGGTTCCGTGACCGTCGCCTCGTGGTGGAACGGTACGCTCATCGGCGTTCTCCCGATCGATGTGCTCGGGAGCGCCTGGCACCCGGACAGCTTCCCCCACGGAGCATGCCGTCCAGTCTACGGTCCGGTGAACGATGTGGCCATGGTCCTGTGACCTTTCCTCCGGACCACGCCTGGTGGAGGGTAACCTCGAACCATGGGTTCACCGGGGGGATGGTCAGTCGTGACCACCCAGGATCCGGAAGAGGGTCGCGCGGCGCTCGAGCGGGCCTACCGCCGCCTGCGCCTGCCGCAACCGGACGCGACCAGCTTCGAGATGTCGCTGGCCACGGCCGCGCTCGGGCCGCTGTCCGCCCAGCGGGTGCGGCTGACCGGCTGGGACAGCGGCGGAGCCAACGACAGCACGGGCCTCCTGCGTATCGGGCACCTCGCCCACGGCCGATTCCTCCTCCGTACCGACCTCGCCGAGATCACCGGGGGTCCTGCCTTCCTCTTTCCCGCCGGTCCCTATGCGGCCCGGTGGGAGAGCCTGGGACTGAAAACCCTGACCGTGGAAGCCGCGGTCGTGGAGAACTATGCCCGGGCAGTGACCGGCCGCGCCGACTTCCGCCTGAGGTTCACCGGACATCACCCGCGCACCGATGCTCACACGAAATACTGGCAGGCCACGGCAGGACAGGTCGTTCAGCACGTGCTGACCGACACCGTCGCAGCGGCCAGTCCGCTGCTCCTGGACCAGGGTGTGCGCAGCCTGACCACCGCGGTGCTGCAGACCTTCCCCAGCACCTTCCTCGACTCCAGTTCCGACCCGGGCCCTCCGGAACGGGCCCACCCGGCAGCCCTGCGCCGGGCGGTCGCGTTCATCGACGCGCACCTGGCCGAACCCATCGGCCTGCCCGAGATCGCCGCTGCGGCCCAGATGAGCCCGAGAGGCCTGCACGCAGCCTTCCGCCGCCACCTGGACACCACGCCACTGGGATACCTGCGCACGGCCCGGATCGACGCCGCCCACCGCGACCTGTTGGCCGCCGATCCCACCTCCGGCACCACCGTGGCTTCAGTGGCCACCCGGTGGGGCTTCGGCCGTCCCGGCCCCTTCCTGGCTGCCTACCGCGCCCAGTACGGGAAAGCGCCCGCCGAGACCCTGCGCCGCTGATCCGTCCTGAGGCCGAACCGGCACCCACCGAGCACCCTCGAAGGTCAGCGCTACGACCACGACAAGAACCGGGCGAGGCAGTGCGCACCTCCGAGCCTTGGAGGGAGCGCACGCTCGGCCGGTCGGCATGGACGGTTCACGGACAGGTCCGTACGAGGTTTCCCGGGACGCTCCGACGTCCCCCGCTCCATGGCCACGATGGAGACCTGCCTTCCGGTGCCCGGCAGACCGAGGAACGCTCCGTCGTGCGTGCCGGTCCACAGCAACCGGGCGGCGACTCCGTCGCCTTGCACCACGGTGTCCTGGACGTCGCCGGTCATGTCGGGAGAAGCCGAATGCATGCTGTGCATCCACACCAGGAAATCTGTCCTGCCCGGGGCTGGTCCGGCACTGGGTTGTGATCGACGAGATCGGCGGCGATCAGTGCGTTGAGTGCCTCGGCATCATCGCCGCTGACCGCGTCGATGCTCCTCCTGTGCACCTGGCGCAGGTCTGGCCCGTTGAGCATGGCGGTTCCTTCCTGGCCGCAGAACCCAGCGGGCACGCACGACGGGCGCGTCCGTCACGGTGCCGGGGCCGACGACGCGGCGTCGGCCTCGGCGACGCGCTTGAGCCGCTGCAGGCTCTCGTGGAGGCCCTCGCGCATCGTGGTCATCCGGTCCGGGTCCCGGCCCAGGGTGCCGATGATGAACCAGCCGATGCGGCGGACGGGGCGGGCGACCTCGTAGGACTCCGTCACCCGGGTGCCGGTGCCCTCGGGCTCGAAGCGGTAGCGCCACACGAGGGTCCCGCAGCACGCCTCGGTGCGGGCGAAGGCGAACTCGCGGCCGGGCTCGGCGGCCATGACGATCGGTTTGTTGTGCCAGGAGAACCGGGGATGAGCCTCCACCCGGTTGCGGGCTCGGAAGCGCGCGCCGACACGGGGTCCGCCGTCGTCGAGCCAGACGACCTCGTCGACCTCGGGACTGTACTCGGGGGTGCGGGTGACGTCGGCGACGAGGTCGTAGACCGTCTGCGGTGTCGCCTCGACGTGGACGGATTCCTCGGCACGGCCCAGGGTCTGCATGGTGTTCCTCCGCGGTGCGGGCCCGGGCACCACCGGTGCAAGACGGGCCGGGTGCCTCCACGGTAGAGCTCCGGTTCGCCCGCCCGTACGGGCGAGGCCGGATCGTCGCCGGCCCGTGACTCATGTCGTCTCCGTGTCGGAGCCCCGCGTGCCGGGACGGCCGGCGCCGTCCGCGCAAGAGGGGACGTCCACCCGGCCGACTTCACTCAAGAAACCGCTTTTGACATGGGACGATGTCGATCATCACCCCCGTCCTGGATCAGGAGCACCCCATGGAGTACATCCCCGAGTTCCGCCCTCTGCACATGCTCGCCATCCTGGTCGGGATGGTGCTGGGCATCAGGCGCGGGTCCTCGTCCAGGCAGTCGGTCGCCGGATGGGCTCTGGCCGCCGGCTCCGCCACCGCCTACGTGGCTCTTGTCGTCAGGGACCGGCGCCGCAACGTCCGGTGGAGGCTGGAGCACAACTCCTGACGGGCGGTCCGGGCCGGCCCGGAGCGTGCCCGGAGCCGTGGCGTGACCCGACCGGGACTCGGTCAGTCCGAGGCGCCGTCGCCGAGCTCGGCGTAGGACGCGGCGACGATCTCCTCGAGGACGTCCAGGTCCACCGCGTCGAGGTCCTTGAGATAGATGCAGCCCACCCCGGTGGTGTGCGGGCCCAGCCGCGCCAGGTTCTCCTGGTGGGCGTCGACGCCGTCGTACACGTAGATCGTCGTCGCCGCCTTGCGTGCGGAGAAACCGGCCGCGGGGGCGTCTCCCTCGTGCCCGCTCGCGTACTTGTAGTGGTACTGGCCGAAGCCGACGACGGTGCCCCACATCTCGGCCGGCTGCCCGGTGATGCGGGTGAACAGCGGCACGAGGCGTTCGGCGTCGGCCCGCCGCCTCTTCGGCGTGACCCCGGCGAGGTACTCCTCGACCGGCTGTCCTGTCTTCTCCACGATGAGCTCCTCGGGGTCGCTGGGACGACGATTGTCTCAGGGACCAGGGTCCCCGGCTCGTCCGACACGGTCGTCCGCCGCGGCGGCGCGCAGCAGGGCATGGGCCGGCACCTGGCACTGTCGCCCCGTGGGCTTGACCTGGCCGCCACGAGTGCTGCTGCTCCGGTCCCCGTTGGGCCGGGTGCAGGGTCAGCGGTGCAGGGTGGTGCTGGGCGGCACGCCGTAGGCGGCGCGGTAGCGGGACGCGAAGTGCCCGGGGTGGGCGAAGCCCCACCGGGTGGCGATGCCGGCCACGGTGTCCCCGGTGGCGGGGTCGGCGTTGAGGAGCTCGGTGTGGGCCCCGGCCAGCCGAGCCTGGGACAGGTACTCGGTGGGGCTGAGCTGGTGCGGGTGGTTGGCGCGGAAGGCCTGGGTCAAGGTGGGTGTGGGGATGCTCGCCGCCCGGGCGGCGTCGTCGACGGTGATCGGCTGGTGGGCGTGGTCGTCGATGAACTGTTTGGCGATGCGGTAGCGGCGGGTCTGGGCGGCCATGGACAGTGCCCGCAGCTCCTGGTCCCCGGCCAGGGGGAAGCACTCGAGCAGGGCCACGGCCAGGTGCCGGGTGAGACCGGCGCGCACCAGAGGCGCGTCGAAGGCCCCGGAGTCCGCGATCTCCTGGGCCAGCCGGGCCAGGGAGGACCAGTACTGGCCCAGCCGGGGGGTGACCGGGTGGGCGGAGACGAAAGCCACCGGAGTGTTCTCGGCGCCGTAGACCGTCTCGGCGACGCCTTGCACCAGGTCCGCGGTGAGGTAGACGTTGGCGGCCTGCAGGGAGTCCACCACGAACAGGGTCGGACTGGACGGGGTGATCAGCACCGGGGCGCCGATCCCGGTGCCGGACTCGGTGCGGGTGGACCAGTCGCAGCGGCCGGCGGTGCGCTGGATGACGCTGAACATCTGGGTGTCCCCCCAGGAGGAGTAGGACCCTTCCACTTCCACCCGCGCCAGGGCCACATCCTCGTCCCCGGCCCTCTCTTCCCGGTAGGACAGGCCGCGATCGGAGGGCTGGAAGGAGAAGCGCGCCCCGATGGTGTCGAACAACAACCTCACGGCATCCGGATCGGCGGCCGCGAGCTCGAGATGGAAGGCCTCGCTCATCGGATTCCCCCTGTCCCGGGTCCAGCGCCGAGGGCGGTGGAGGTCAGCCGGGTGTCCCGGCGGGAGGGGAGCGCGTGGAGGGTCATGTCAGGACCGTCGTCATCGAGGTGCAGCAGGCTGAAGGTCGTGCTGGGTCCCATGATCCTCCCCGGCTCCAGCGACCAGCAAGCACCCCCGGGCCTCGATTCGGTGAGGCCAGGCACAGACCCGAAGGTGCCGGCGCTTCCCCGGGTGGACGGTGATCTGCAGGTTCGCGGACCGCCCCTGCTGTGGGTGGGCGCTCCCACTGTCAGCCCGCACCGAGGTCGGGCCCGCCCTCAAGACCCCCCACGACCTGCTGCTGGACTCGGCGGACATGGCCGGGGTCCGCTGGACCGCCGGTGCGGATCGGGTGAAGACGGGCAGTCTCCTGGACTCCTGAGCGACCTGGACCTTCCGGGATCAGCAGGGCTTGAAGAACTTCCCGCCCGGCGCGTAGCAACGGGGACCGGTGTAGCCGGGGATGTCCGCGTAGTACCCGGGAGGAGCCTGGTTGACGATGTTGGCCCCCGGGTTCGGGGCGGGCTTCGGCGCGGGAGCAGGGGCGGGAGCCGGAGCAGGCACCGGCTTGGGTGCAGGTGCAGGTGCCGGTGCTGGCGCAGGTACCGGGGCAGGCGCTGGTGCGGGCACGGGCGCCCGGCGTGCGGCGTCGGCCGCCGCTTGCCGTGCCGCCTCCGCCTGCCGGGTCAGCTCGGCCTGCCGGGCGGCCTCCGCCTGCCGTGCCGCGTCAGCCTCCGCCTGGCGGCGCAGGTCCTCGGCCGCCGCGCGCTTGGCGGCTTCGGCCTCCGCCGCGCGGCGCTGCTCCGCGGCGCGCTCCTGGAGGGCGACGACGTCCTTGCGGACCCCGGCGATCCCGCTCTTGAGCGACGGCAGCCCGACCAGGTGGCGCACGTGCGGGTGCACGTCGCCGTCGACCGCGTCCAGGGCCGCCAGGAACGCGACGGCGGCCGCGACCTCACCGGCCGCATCGGCGAGATCCGCCGGCGCGGCGTCGGCGAGCGCGCTCGTCGCCTGGTGCACCTGCGCCGGGACGGTGCAGCCGTGGGCAGGGTCGAGCAGGCCGGCCTGCTGCTGCTCGGCCTCCGCGAAGGCCTCCTCGACGGGCGGCAGGAACCGGTCGTTCGGCGCGATGTAGAGCGGCGTGCCCAGGCCCTGGCGGGCGATCTCGGCGTTGACCAGGGTCCCGTCCTGCAGGAAGACACCGGCCAGGGTGCGGTCGTAGGAGTCGGTGCGCTCCTGGTCGTACTCGAGGCCCACCACGGTGCCGGGGGGCAGGAGCTCCTCCAGCAGCGCGGTCGCCTCCGGGCCGAGGCACTCGACGATCTCGTTCGGGTCCTTGGTCTCCGGGGTGTCGATGTTGAGCAGCCGCACGCGCACCACCTCACCGGCCAGCTCGACGTCGACGGTGTCACCGTCGATCACCCGCTCCACCACGGCGCGCTCGCCGCGCAGCTCCGGGGCGGCGGACGCCTCGGTCGAGGAGGCGCGCGACGACGACGTCGTGTCGCTGGAGGCTGCCGTCCCACCGCAGCCGGTGAGGAGCAGGAGGACGAGCGCGGAGGCGCCCAGACGGAGGGAAGCGGGGGGAGGCGTCACGGGGGTCCTGTCAGGGAAGCGTCAGTTCCCCTCCAGCCTATGGATGCAGATGCAATCACCGGGGAGGCTGTTGTCCCCAGTTCGGAGGCGCGGGCTCAGTACAGGTAGTCCGGGGCCGGAGCGAGCCCGAAAAACTCTTCCATGGTGTCGATGTCGGGCGTACCCGTCTCACCGGCTCCTGCGCGGATCTGCGTCGCCAGGTCGACCCCGACGTAGCGCAGGTGCCAGGGTTCGTACTTGTAGCCGGTGACGTCCTGTTCGCCCTTGGGATAGCGGATGAGGAACCCGTACTGGTGGGCGTTCTTGGCCACCCAGGCCCCGACCGGGGTGTCCTCGAAGCAGTCCTGCAGCGCGCACACCCCGGAGGCGTTGCCCACGTCCATGGCCAGCCCGGTCTGGTGCTCGCTGTGCCCGGCCCGGGCGGCGATGGTGTCGGCGGTCTCCTGCCCGTACTGCTGCACGTAGCTGTTGTAGAGGCTGGCCTGGTGATCGTAGCTGCGGTACCCGCTGATGGCCACGATGTTCACCCTCTCCGCCTTGGCCGCCTTGACCATCTGCTGGTACGCCTGGGCGGCGTCGGTGCGCAGCTGTTCGGTCTTGATCCGGGTCAGGGGCGCCGGCACGTAGGTGACCGGGTCCAGGGGCCGATGCTTGTTCACCACCACCGTTGGGCTCGTCGCCTCGTCGATCTCGTAGCCCTTCACCATGACGGCCGCTGCCGGCGAGGGCAGCACGAGCCCCGCCATCAGGCTCAGTGCTGCCGCCCCGCCGAGAAGTCCGCCCAGTCTCTGCTTCATGTTCACGCCCCCACGTGTTCGGAAAAGATCAGCGTCAGCCTAGCCCCGGCCACCCTCGAGGCGTGCGATGTGTCACACCACTACGGCACGCGGCGTTCAGGACTGCAGCACCGCCCGGGCGAAGGCGCGTCCTGCCGGAGGAACGGGCGCGTCCGGCCCGAACAGATCGCCGAGGGCGCCTAGCTGGGCGAACACGTCCCAGGTGTCCCGGACCTGGCCGCGCACCATGTCGGGGGTCAGCCCCCACCCGTCGGCGGCTTGCCAGCCCAGGACCTCCAGGCCGAAGGCGATCCGCCACACCGCCTCGTCCCGAGAGCCGGCGTGACCGGTGGCGAGCTCGAGGGCCAGCAGGAGCGCCGCATCGCGCTCGGCGTCGTGCCGGTGCTTGTGGGCCAGGGACCGGGCCACAAAGGACCACAGTTCCGCGGGGTCGTCCCTGAGCTTCCGGACGACCGCGGGCAGCACCAGCCGCCCTCTGAGCTTGCGGACCAGGCCGAGCCGCTGCGCCTGCTCGCGCAGCCGACGGACCGGCTGGGTCCACTCCTCGCGGTTGCCCTTGCCGATCCAGCGCTCGTCCCAGCCGAACTCGTCCATGGCCTCGGCCACCACGGCAGGCGGCAGCCATCCGGCGGCGGTCAGGGCCAGACCGTCTGCCCCGATCCGGCGGATCAACCAGCGGTACGGGGCAGTCAGCCGTGCGGCCACCTCGGGGTCGACCGCCCGTGGAGCGTCCAGACCGGCGGACCGGACGTAGGAGCGGAACTCCGGGCGCAGTCCGGCCGGCACCCGCTCCACGAGCGCGGCGACGAGCGGGGGCGCGTCCGGGGGCGCCGCGGCCGGTCCGTCGTCGTCGGGGACGGGGAAGCGGAGGGCCAGCTCACGGTTGACGGCGTCGACGTCGAGCCGATCGGGGTCGAACGGCTGCCAGGGCCCGACGGTGGCGGCCACCCATTCCGTCAGCTCCTGGTGTCGCTCGTGGCCGGGATCGGCGAGGGCGTCCAGCAGCTCGGCGTATCCCGGGGAGCCGCCGCAGTCCTCCGGAGGCGCCCGCCGTTCACCGCGCTCTACGTGCGCCACCGGCTCGGCGGCGGGGCCGGTGAGCTGCTCGACGAACTCCAGGCGGTGGGTCCAGCCGTCACCGAAGTCGTACTCGTAGAACAGCGGGCTGGTCTCCTCCGTCAGCACCTGGCCGAGGGTCCACTCGGTCTCGGGCAGACCCTCGGGCTCCTCCAGGTCGGCGTCCGTCATCCAGCGCCGCGGCCCCCCAAGGACGCCGTCCCCCCGTCGCGGCCGTTCGTGCGGATCGGTGTCCGTGAACAGGTGCAGGTGGCTGTCGCGCCAGCCCATGGCGATCTGCAATGCCTCGTGCACCTGGTCGAGGGTGAGTGCCGCGTCCAGCTCGAGGAGCCGCCAGACCTCGGGATCGGTGTCCAGCAGGGAGACCTTCAGGCGGATCAGAGGTCGCGTCGGTCGGCGGGCATCCGTGCGTGCTTCCATGGGGCCATCGTGCCACTCCCGCACCGTGCCGGCACCGCTGGACGAGGCCGCCCGGAACGCCTCGAGGCAGGCGCGCCACGACGGCGCCGGTGGGCATCGCGTCCTCACCTGCGGGCCGTCATCTCCCGTATACCCACGACATCCCGGCCGCCCGAACCTAAAATGGTTAACGCCAATGGAACCTTCCAGAGGAGCGTGCGTGATGGCTTTCGTTCAGCTGATCGAATACACCACCTCGAAGCCGGAGGAGGTGGCCGAGGTCTACGCGGAGTGGGAGCAAGCCTCGCAGGGGAACCGCACGGCTCGCCGCGTCCTCACGACAACGGACCGCAACGACCCGAAGCGCTACTGCGAGATCGTCTTCTTCGACTCCTACGAGTCCGCCATGGAGAACTCACAGCTCCCGCAGACCCAGGAGTACGCCAGGAAACTGACCGAACTCATGGACGGGGAGCCCACCTTCCGGGACCTCGACGTCGTGGAGGACCGCGAGCTCTAGGTGGCCCTCGGGAACCACGACCACGGAGGACTCCGGGGCGGCACCGCCGCCCCGGAGTCCTCCGTCTGCGGGGCCGCTCAGGCCACGCTGAAGCCCTCGTACTGCCGGGCCGCCACCTCCTCGCACTTGGCGCGGTAGACACCGACCCCGCCGACGTAGGGCATGAACACCCGGGGCTTGCCGGGCACGTTCGCGCCCAGGTACCAGGAGTTCGCCTGCGGGAAGAGGGTCATGTCCGCGGCGTCTTCTCCGCGAGCGTCGTGCCGTCGGTGCCCGTGATGTCGATGCGCGTCAGGGCCCCGGTCATGGCGTCGAAACCCGTGGCGAAGACGAGGGCGTCGAACTCGTACTCCCGGTCCGCGGTGCTCAGCCCGTGCTCGGTGAGCTTGGAGATGGGAGCGGGACGGACGTCGACCAGGGTGACGTTGTCCCGGTTGAACGTCGCGTAGTAGTCGGTGTCCACGCAGATCCGCTTGGTCCCGACCGGGTGGTCGTGGGGCTTGAGCAGTTCCGCCACCGCGGGGTCGTCGACGATCTCGTCGATGCGCTCGCGGATGTACTGGGCGACGACGTCGTTGGCCTCCTTGCTCACCGCCAGGTCCGAGAAGCACTGGCCGAGACGGAAGCCGCCCAGCGTCCAGTGCTCCTCCATGACCTTGCGCTGTTCCTCGGGAGCCGTCTCCAGCGCCGAGGCGGTGCTGGGTGGGAAGGGCAGCCCGGTCGGGGTCTGGCGGGCCAGCTCCCGTAGGCGCGGGTACTCCGCCTTGATCCGGGCCCACTCCTGCGGGTCCAGCGGCTGGTTGCGGGCCGGGACGCTGAAGTTGGGCGTGCGCTGGAACACCGTCAGGTGCTCCGCGTGCCGGGCGATCTCGGGGATCGACTGGATGCCCGAGGATCCGGTGCCGATGACCGCCACCCGCTTGCCGGAGAAGTCCACGCCCTCGAAGTCCGGCACGCGGCCGGCGGAGAGGCACCCGGTGGCCATGACGCAGTACCGGGCGCTGACCGTCTGCTCGCTGCCGTCGACGGTCGAGCGCGTCGTGACGGTCCACCGGGCGGAGGGCTCGTCGTAGACGGCGGAGACCACCTCGGTGTCCAGCGCGATGTCCCGGCGCAGGTCGAAGCGGTCGGCCACGTGGTTGAGGTAGCGCAGGATCTCGGGCTGGGTGGGGTAGCGCTCGGTCCACTCCCACTCCTGCTCGAGCTCCGGGGAGAAGGAGTAGGAGTAGTAGGGGCTCTCCACGTCGCACCGAGCCCCGGGGTAGCGGTTCCAGTACCACGTGCCGCCCACGCCGTCGCCCTTCTCAACGACCACGGACAGGCCCTGCCCGCGCAGGCGGTGGAGGAGGTAGAGGCCGGAGAAACCGGCGCCGACGACGACGACGTCGAGCTCGCGCACCGGTCTCATCGAGGCCATCCGCGTGCTGCTGGAGGCCGCCGACAGCGACGAGCTGACCGCGATGACGGAACAGGTCATGCTGCGCTCCCTCCGGCGGATCTCGATCTATCCCTCCGGGCACCTCGTGCCGCTGTGGGTCAGGGGGTGGCAGGACGCGGTCCGGCTGCTCCGGGACGGTGCCGGGGAGGCGGCCGTGGCCCGGCTGCGGGACTTCTTCGCGGAGCTGACCACCCGCATGTGGGAGGACCGTCCGCTCGACGCCGTGGTCGGACCGGGGTCCCCGAGCTGAGCCGCAGGCCGGGCCGATGCGCATCCCCGGGCCCGGAGCGGCTCGTTCCGGTCCGCCCGCGCCCGGAGCTCGAGCGGTCCGTGCAGCAACGGCCCCGGGCTGAGAACTCCACCGCCCGTGACGTCATTCGTGACGCACTCCGCGTCGGGCCGGAGAGCACCTGACCCGCCCGTGCCACCTGCGCCACCGCAGGCTCTCCTGCTCCACCCACCGTGTTCTGCCACCGCGTGCTTCGGCCGCTCTGGTCAGTGGGGTCCGAGATCCCTAACCTGGGTGCAGGCCGAGCAACCGGACCCGGGCGAGCGCGGACTGCGCCTGATCGCCACCGGGCGTTCGGCCGCGTCCCACCACCGGCTTCTGTGTGCGACGGTGCCACGGGCACCCCGCGCGGCGAGGAGGCGACCGTGACCGCCGACGACGAGGTGCGCGCCTATCTGGCCGCGCACCTGCCCGCGATGCTGGACGGGCTGAAGGAGTGGGTGCGGATCCCCTCGGTGGCGGCGGTCCCGGAGCGCGAGCACGATCTGCTGCGCTCGGCCCACTGGCTGGCCGGGGCGCTGCGCGACGTCGGCTTCCCCACCACCCGGATCTGGCCCGGCGCCGACGGCCCGGCCGTCCACGCCGCCTGGTGCGAGGCCCCGGGGGCGCCCACGGTGCTGGTCTACAGCCACCACGACGTGCGCGCGGTCAAGGAGGAGAACTGGGACCAGACCTCCCCCTTCGATCCGGTGGCCCGCGACGGGCGGCTCTACGGCCGGGGCTCCTCCGACGCCAAGGGCCAGGTCCTCGCCCACCTGTGGGGTGTCCACGCGCACCTGGCCGCCACCGGGCGTGCGTGCCCGGCCGTGAACCTGAAGTTCCTCGTCGAGGGCGAGGAGGAGGCCGGTTCCCCCGGCCTGGCCCAGCTGATCCAGGAGCACCCGGAGGAGCTGGCCGCCGACGTGGTGATCTTCTCCGACACCCTGCTGTGGCGCGCCGACCACCCGGGGCTGTGCACCGGGGTGCGCGGGATGCTCAGCGCCCATCTGGAGATCTACGGCCCGCTCACCGACATCCACAGCGGGGCGGTGTCCGGGGTCGCCCCCAATCCGGCCGTGGAGATGGCGCGGGTCCTCGCGCAGCTCCACGACGACCAGGGCAGGATCACCCTGCCCGGCTTCTACGACCGCGTCCCGGAGATTCCCGGCGTCCGGCGGGCGGAGCTGGCCGCCCTGCCCTTCGACGACGAGGACTGGCTGGCCCGCACCCACACGCGCAGCATCGGCGGGGAGGCCGGCTACACCGCACTGGAGCGGCTGTGGGAACGTCCTGCCCTGGAGGTGATCGCCCTGATCTCCGGGGACCCCACGGAGGTCTCGAGGGCGGTGATCCCCTCGAAGGCGGCGATGGACCTGAGCATCCGCACCGTGGTCGGGCAGAAGGTGCACGACGTGGCCGACCAGCTGCGCACCTGGGTGGCCGACCGCGTCCGGGACGGCTACGAGTACGACCTGTCCGTGTCGATCGAGACGGCCCAGGAGGCCTACCGCACCCCGGAGCACCCCGTGGTGGAGGCGCTGGCCCGGGCCATGGCCGCCGGCTTCGGGGTGGAGGAGGTGGGGCGGATGGGCAACGCCGGGGGAGGGCCGGCCGACCTGCTCGCCACCGCGCTGGAGGCGCCGGTGGTGTTCTTCGGCACCGGCCTGCTCGAGGACAACTGGCACAACAGCGACGAGAGCGTCCGCACGGACCTGCTGCTGGCCGGGGCCGCCACCCTGGCCCACCTGTGGGACGAGCTGGGCCGGACACAGCCGGGGCTGCCTGCAGGGGCGCCGGCAGGCAGGTGAAGCGGGCGCGTCCACTGTTGCGGACACCTTCTCGGAGGCGCACAGTTCTGGTATGAGAACGACGACGCACCCGTTGTTCGTGGTGGCCGTGGTGATCGCGGCCGTGGCCCAGCTGGTGGCCGGGTACTTCTACATGGCCAGCGGCCTGATGGCCCCGCTGTGGGCCATCGTGCTCCTGGGCGTGTGGTGGCTGGTCCTCACCTACGTCGGGGTGCGGCTGGTGAAGCGCAGGTCCTACCTGCTGCTCCTCGTCCCTGTCGTGGCCGCCGTGACGTGGTTCGGCGTCATGACGTTCGGGGAAGCGGTCCTCGGCTGGACTCCCTGAGGTCCCACGGCCCCGTGGGCTGGTCATCGGCCATGCGCGGGGTGATGACCCGATGAGGAGTCGGCCTCTTGAGACTCAGCCGTGTCAATCAGCACCTAACGCTGTTCCTGGCCGGCGGTCGGGGGCGGATTCCGATGGATCTGGCCACCGAATAGGCCCGGTCAGGTCCGGTCTGAGCCGCGTGGCATTACCTGCAATCGGGGCAGGTTTCGTAGAACTGCAGCGACCTACCGCAGCTCAAGCAGGGAGGTGCAGCACAAGGCCACTCGACGTAGCCAAGGTTGACCTTTTTCCCAAGTTGCGGGGTGGGCATGGGAACCGCGTTTGCCGGCACATCGGAACAGTAGAGGCGGTAGGACGCGAGTCGCTCTTTAGCCGCTATCCATTCCAGCTCGACCTCGTTGTCGATAGGGCCGCGGTTCTGCAGCTGAAGCCAGGCGCTGAAACCGCGGCCGACCATCCCAGACTCTCTCTGCACAACAAGGGCCGTGATCGCCGGCAGGTTGCGAACGTCGCAGTCCTCGAGCACTTTGATGAGCGTGACCCTGATCCACCGGGGGAGCAGGTTCGTGGTGCGTACCTTGGTGAATTCGAACAGATGATCGCGAAGATCCCCGTAGGTGATGTAGCCGCCATATGTCGAGGCAACGAATTCCAGCTTGGAAATTGCCTGCTCGGTCCACAATCTCTGCGCTTCGGGGGGGGNAAAGGGGATCTCCCGGTGCGGTTCCTGCCATGTTCCCGGCAGTTGGCTGGTCATCCTAAGTCCCCTCGCCGATGACGATGTTATTCGCATTCACAAATCTACTCCGAATGCCGGGGGTTCCTATAGATGACGAGTGCACGCACGGGAATGCCGGACCTACGGGCAACGGCACGCTTGCCCTGGCTGCACGAGACGTCGCCAAGGTAGCGTCCCGCGGTTTGGTGTAGTTGTCCGAGCTTGAAGCGTTGCTCCGGTGACGTGAAGAGCCATCGTGCGAAGGTCAGTGAGTACGACCAAGTAACTCACGAGAGGACACTACGCACGATGGCCTTCAACCAGTCTGCCCTGCTTGACCTGCTGGGGGAACTCCAGCTAACCGACGTCTCGGACCGGATCCGCACCGCTACCGAGCGGCTCTACCAAGAACTCGTCGAGGCCGAGGCCACCGCGGTCATCGGCGCCGAACCGTTCCAGCGCAGCGATACCCGCTCTGCCCAGCGCAACGGCTCACGGCCCAAGACAATCACCACCACCGCCGGTGACCTGGCGCTGCGGATCCCGAAGCTACGACAGGGCTCGTTCTTCCCCTCCCTACTCGAGCGCCGCCGGCGGGTGGACCGAGCGCTGTTCGCCGTGGTCATGGAGGCCTACCTGCACGGGGTGTCGACGCGCAAGGTCGACGATCTGGTCAAGGCGCTCGGGGCTGAGACCGGCATCTCGAAGTCCGAGGTCTCACGCATCTGCAGCGAGCTCGACGCTGACATCGCGGTGTTCCGCGACCGGGCCCTGGACGCCACCGGCTACCCGTACGTGTTCCTGGACGCGACCTACTGCAAGGCCAGGGTCGGCGGGCGGGTTCTCTCCCAGGCGCTGGTGCTGGCCATCGGGGTGGCCGCCGACGGGCGGCGGGAGGTACTGGGCTTCGAGGTCGGTGACAGCGAGAACGAGGGGTTCTGGACGATGTTCCTCCGATCGCTGAAGACCCGAGGACTGGGCGGGGTGGCCCTGGTGATCTCCGATGCCCACGCCGGACTCAAGCGCGCCATCGGCACCGTCTTCCAGGGCGCGTGCTGGCAACGGTGCCGGGTGCACTTCATGCGCAACCTGCTGGCCGTGGTGCCCAAGGGCCAGCAGGAGATGGTGGCCTCCTTGGTGCGCACCGTTTTCGCCCAGCCCGACTCCGCCCACGTGGCCACCCAGTTCGCCGAGGTCACCCGGATGCTGGTCCGCTCCCATCCGCCGGCCGCAGCGCTGCTGGAAGACGCCCGCGAGGACGTACTGGCCTTCACTGCCTTCCCCGTCGCCCACTGGCGCAAGGTCTGGTCCACCAACCCGATCGAGCGGGTGAACAAGGAGATCAAGCGCCGTACCGACGTGGCCGGGATCTTCCCCAATTCCGCTGCCCTGTTGCGCCTGGCCGGGGCCGTGCTGATCGAGCAGCACGACGAATGGGAGGCCGGTGACCGGCGCTATCTCTCGCAGGCCTCCATGGCCGAGCTGACCATGATGACCGAGCAGATCCAGGAGGTGGGTGCCCCAGTCATCGACGCCGCTTAGACTACGACCAGCTGACCCGCACGGTGTCGAGAAACTCCACCAATCAGCGGGACGCTACC
>NZ_JBISWK010000114.1:0-26569 GCF_044462205.1 Kocuria rhizosphaericola
GCTGCGGGCCGGGACCCGCTGACCACCGACGCACGGAACCGGATCGTGCTGCTGGGCACCAGCGGCGGACCGCCCTGGTGGAACGACTCCCACCGCGAAGGCGTCGCCTCCGCGGTCGTGGCCGGGGACAAGTACTACCTCGTCGACGCCGGCGACGGGGTGGGCAAACAGATCAAGAAAGCCAGGCTGGGCACCTGGGACAAGGACATGCGCGGCCCCCTGGACGCCCTCGAGGCCGTGTTCCTCACCCACCTGCACTCGGACCACATCTCCGATCTCTACAACATCTTCGGCACCGGCCTGCAGAACGGCGTGACCGTGCCCGACCGGGTGCTGCAGGTCTTCGGCCCGGGCAACCGCGGGGCCCTGCCGGTCAACTACAAGGGCGAGCAGATCCCCGCAGACCAGGTGGTCAATCCGGCCAACCCGACTCCGGGCACCCGGGAGACGATCGAGGCGATGATGAAGACCTTCGCCACGGACTTCAACGACCGGATCATCGACTCCGGCTACCCCCCGCCCCGGGAGTTCTTCGTCGGCCGGGACATCGCTCTGCCGACCGAGCTGACCGATGACCCCAATGGGGATCCGCACCCGCGGATGCGCCCGATCGAGGTCTACGAGGACGACCGGGTCAAGGTCACCGCGACCCTCGTCCAGCACGCCCCGGTGTTCCCGGCCTTCGCCTACCGCTTCGACACCGACACCGGCTCCGTGACCTTCTCCGGGGACACCAGCCCGAGTGAGAACCTGGTGGAGCTGGCGAGGGGCTCGGACGTCCTCGTGCACGAGGCGATCGCCGAGGAGTGGGTCGGCCAGCATCACCCCGCCCCACGCGACGCGAACTCCGAGGCCGAGTACCAGCACCTGATCGGAGCGCACACCACCATCGAGGACGTCGGAGGGGTGGCCGAACGCGCCGGGGTGAAGACCCTGGTGCTCAATCACCTCGTGCCCGGCAACTGGCCGGTCGAGAAGTGGGAGAAGGCCGGCGAGAACTTCTCCGGGGAACTGATCATCAGCGAGGACTTCGACGCCATCCCCATCGGCTGACCGAGGGAGCTCGAGCCCCTTAACCCACGGGCGGGAGCAATGGCTCAGACCCTGGCGCACCATGCGCCAGGGCCTGAGCCATTCTCCGTCGACCCATCATGGGAGACAGCAGGTGGAGCTTACTTTTTCACCGTGGCCGGGCGCCGGCGTCCCAGCACGGTGCGGGGGTTGAGCTTGTCGGTGTAGGCGGTGGAGCCGTAGCGGAACAGCTACACCGCCACCCGCAGCACCAGCACCCCGAACACGAACAGCTCGGTGATCACTGTGCCGGCGGTGAGCGGGTCGAGAGTGCCAAGTGCGTTGTGCAGCATCGCGGTGACCGGCACGGTGAGCGGGAAGTAGGCGAAGGCCGCCATGATCAGCGGCTGCGGATCGCTGACGATGAGGCTCATCCGGGCGTGAGCGGCGGGGCCCGGCAGTCAGTGGGCTTGTTGCGCCGTGGCCATCAGCGTCTCAGGTGTGGGGTAGCGCGAACGTAGGAAGCCCAGAGGCAGGCCGGTGCGCTGGGCGACGAGGTCGTAAGTGAGAGGGTGTCCCTGTCGGCTGAGGCCGAGCACAGCGGCCCCGATCAGGGTCTCGCGTTTCTGATTACGTTGTTCCTGCCTCTGCTTCACGTCCTCGGGGCTGTGCCGTTGCTTCTTGCGGACCGGATACCGGCGACCGCTCCTGGTTGGTTGCGTTGAAGCGGCTTCAGGGGTGGCGCGCGAATGAGTGTGGCCGTCGCCGGACGCCCAGGCTCGTGTGTCGATGACGTCCGTGTGCAGCTGCTCAGTAAGTTCCTTCGATCCGGGGTAGCGCCGCTGAGGTCGCAGACGCACGTGCAGTCTTACGAGGACCCTGCGCCCGTAGAGGTCGCCCGAGAAGTCGAGCAGGTGGGCCTCCAACAGGCGTGGGCCGTTCTTGCCGTAGTAGGTCGGTCGGTGCCCAACCGAGACTGCCGCGACATGCACGGGCCCGTTGACCGCGGGGTCGATCTGCACGGTTCCGGCCCACACGCCGTCACGCCACTGGTGGGCGGCTACTGCCACGTTGGCCGTAGGGAAACCCAGCAACCTGCCGCGCTGGTCCCCCGGGATCACGACCCCCTCGACCTGCAGAACAACGGCTCCGGGCTGGTCTGCCTTGGAAGGTACCTCGTGGGGAGTCTGGAGGATTTCCTGACCGGGAAACGCGCGGCCGGCAGTCGGCCTCTCTACAGGTCGCGTAGGTACGGCAGTTGGTGTTCGAACGGGAAAGTTCGTCATCCGTGGGCTCACTTCGTGGCGTTGTCTTGCTCCGGCGTGATGGGTCGATCGAGAGCTGGGCGCCCGTCGATTCCCCCTTCTTCAGGCAGTACGGAGCCCAGCGGCGGCGTACCGTGCGTAGTCCTTGCGGGCGCTGGTCCGCAGGGTATCGGTGGTTTCGGCGGCCGCATCCTGCATGGCGCGGACCCACTCCTGCACCGTGGCGCCGTCCACGCCGAGGGGTAGGTGGCAGAGGCGCAGCACCAGGCCCGAGTTGGTGGGCTCCTCGGTGTCCGGGGCGAACACCGGCACCACCACACTGGCCAGGTCGACTCCCGTGTCGGACTCGCTGATGGTGCCGCCGAAGAAGTGACCGGCGCCGGCGATGGTGGTGCGCACGGCGCGGTCCCGTGCCGGGGTCAGCTCACCTCCGGCGTACTCACTGAGGGCCTCCCCCAGCTGGGCGTAGCCGTCGGGATCGAGGTCCACGCGGGAGACGGCATATCCCTGGTCGCGCACGCGCCGGGTGACCTCGCGGTAGGCGCTGATCACCTGCTCGTCCTGTGGGTAGATCCGGGAGACCCAGCGATCCACCTGGTCAGGGCTCCATGCCACAGCCGCCTCGCCCAGCGGCGGGATGAGGGGGACGCGCACGCCGATGCGCTCATCGGCGTCACTGTCCCCGCCGTAGGATGCCGCGCCGATCGTCTGGTCCAGCGCGCTGACCTGCACCAGTGCGGCGGCTGAGCAGCCGAACCGCTGCGCGAGCCGGTCCAGTTGCGGACGGGCCGCCTCCGCGATCCTGACAGCAGAGATCAACGACTCGTCCACGTGGGCGGTGAGCCCCGTGGTGGAGAACCCTCCATAACCGCCCTGGAAGAAGAGGAGCGGGGTGACCGGGCGGTTCACCGCGACGTCATCCACCGCCACCAGAGTGATGTAGTGGTCACCGGCCTCGACCTCGTGATCAATCCGGCCGTGGATGTGCGCAACGGCGCCAGCGATCATCGGCGCCCCCGCAGGGGATCGGCTCCACTTCACCTTGTCGAACTTCTCCGGGTCCTTCGAGGCGAGCGTCCGGCAGGCCTGGAGCTGGTCGTGGGCGAAGACGCTGATGCACACACTGTCCGCCACCCGCAGCTTCGCGTAGGAGGACGAGGTCGTCATGGGCATAAAGGAAACCAACGGGGGTTCGAGCGAGACCGAGCTGAAGGTGCCGACGACCATGCCCACGGGTGCACCGTCGACCGTGGCGGTGACGACCACCACACCGGTCGGATAGTGGCCCATGACGTCGCGGAACGCCCGCGGATCGAAAGTGGTCGGGGTCTCGAGAGTGCTCTCACTCATGATGTCCTCCTCGTGGCTTGGCGTGACCGGCCCAATCGACCAGCAGTTTGTACTACTTGTACTAGAATATATTCGTGACCCAGATCACGCTACCCCTGAGTGAAAACTAGTTCGACTTGATGTTCACGAGGCCTACCTGCACAAAATCTTCTAAGGCCAATTATGCAGAATCCGTTGACAGTGTCATAAATCACACGCAGGATGGGGTCTCAGTCCTCAACCTGCACCCGTGAGATCTCGCGGGCGATCGGAGAAATCATGGAGAAGCCATCGTGAACCGGCTCAGGTCAACCAGTCCTCTGCTGCTCATGTTCCTGCTGTTCATCGGCGCGTTCTTCGGCTACCCGCTGCTGATGCTCGTCTACGGCGCCTTCCGCAGCGGCCAGCCGGGCACCAGCGGGGACTTCGGTCTTTCCGGGTTCACGAATGCCTACGGGGACCCGGCAACGTGGGAGACGCTGTGGGCCTCGGTGCTCTACGCCGTCGGCGTGCAGACCATCGGCATCGTGGGCGGATTCGTCTTCGCCTGGTTGTCGACCCGGACCAACACACCGGGCACCCGGGCCATCACCGTCACGATGATCACCATCTTCGCTATCCCGACGCTCTTCTTCGCGATCAGCTGGGGCATGCTCACGAGCCCGACCGGCCTGATCACTCAGGTGCTCGGCACGGGAGCGGAGGGTCAGCCGCGCCTCGACGCGTTCTCCTGGACCGGTCTGATCTTGGTGAGCGGCCTGAAGGGTATCGCGGTGATGTATCTGCTGCTCCTGGGCCCCGTTCGGGCGCTGAACCGCTCGATGGAGGAAGCAGCGCTGCTGTCCGGAGCGAACCGGCTGCGACTATTCCTGGACATCAACATCCCGATTCTGCTGCCCACCCTGTCCGGCCTGGCGATCCTCGGCTTCGTGAACTCCCTGGGTCAGCTCGATGTCGCCCTCATCCTGGGCGTGCCGGCAGGCATCTACGTCTTCCCGACGCAGATCTACGACTTCCTCGCCACCACCCCGATCCGATACGACTCCGCAAGTGCGCTGGCACTGCTGCTGATCGCCATCATCTACCTGCTCGTGCTGCTGCGGTCCAAGGCTCTCGGCAATCGGAACTTCATCACCGTGACCGGCAAGGCCTACCGCCTGGAGCGGGAGGACATCGGCGCCTGGAAATGGGCGGGCCTCGCGCTCTTCCTGCTGTACACGGCCGTAGCACTGGTGCTGCCCCTGATTCAGCTCATCATCGGATCGCTCCAGCCGGTCCTGGGCGTCTCCGGATTCACCGTCAGGCACTACCTCGATCTCTTCGACTCACCGGACGTGTTGAGGGCCCTGCAGAACACCTTCTTCGTCGGCGTCATCGGCGGGTTCTTCGCCACGGCCCTGGCCGTTCTCATCAGCTACATGGCGCTGCGGAGCAAGAACCGGCTGGCCAAGGTTCCCGAGCTCATCG
The DNA here is from genome assembly GCF_044462205.1 of Kocuria rhizosphaericola. Lineage (NCBI taxonomy): Bacteria > Bacillati > Actinomycetota > Actinomycetes > Micrococcales > Micrococcaceae > Kocuria > Kocuria rhizosphaericola. The sequence goes on from NZ_JBISWK010000114.1 coordinate 5,073, forward strand.
TCTGGGCCGTCGTCGCGGTACCCGGGATCGTCCTGGCCCTGGCCATCACCTGGGCCTACCTGAGCGTGCCCGGCCTGCGCAACCTCTACGGGTCGGTCTGGATCGTCCTGATCGCTCTGATCATCGTGGTGACGCCGATCGCCCAACGCGCCACCAGCGGCCCGGTCGGCCAGCTCGGCGTCGAACTGGAGGAATCCGCAAGAGTCCACGGCGCCTCCGCCCCGCGCATGATGGGCACGATCGTCATCCCCCTGATTGGCCCCACGTTCCTGGCGTCGTGGTTCATCTCCGGCGTGATGGCCGCCGGCAGCCTGGACATCCCGATCCTGCTGTCCAGCACCCGGACGGAAACCGTGTCGCTGCTCGTCTACAACTACTACACCCAGCTCGGCAACGGGTCCCGGGCCGCCGCGCTACTGCTGGTCCTGCTGGTCCTACTGGCCCTCGGCGGGTCGCTCATGCTGGGCATCGGGCGGCTCCTGCGCAAGCGCGCCGAACGCAGGACCAAGTCCCGCGGGGCCCTGGTCGAAGCGGTCCGCCCCGCACCCGAACCGGCCGAGGCGGTCCCCGCCCCTGCCCCCACCCAGCCCACCGACGACACCCGCGCGGTCAGCGCGGCCACCACCCGATAGGAAGACCCCATGGCAAGAGTGAGCATCGAGTCCTTAGAGAAGCGGTACTCCCCCAGGGCAGCACCCGCCGTGCCGTCACTGGACCTGGAGATCGAGGAGGGCGAGTTCCTGACGCTCCTGGGCCCGTCCGGATGCGGCAAGACCACCACCCTGCGCTGCATCGCCGGATTGGAACGCCCCACCGGCGGGCGGCTATCCATCGGCGACGAAGTGGTCGACGCCCCCGCCGAGCGCCGGCACGTCCCGCCGGAGAAGCGGGACATCGGGATGGTCTTCCAGAGCTACGCGCTGTGGCCCCACATGTCCGTGGCCGCCAACGTCGGCTACCCGCTCCGGATGCGCAAGGTCAGCGTGCCGGAACGGGCGCAGAGGGTCCGCGAGGTCTTGGAGATGGTGGGGCTGGACGAGTACGCCAGCCGCATGGCCACGGATTTATCCGGCGGCCAGCAGCAGCGCGTGGCACTGGCCCGCGCGCTGGTCGCCAGCCCTCGGCTGATGCTGTTCGACGAGCCGCTGTCCAACCTGGACGCCCGGCTCCGTCAGGACATGCGCGCCGAGCTGCGGGACATGCACCGTCGGGTGGGGACCACCTCCGTCTATGTCACCCACGATCAGGAGGAGGCCGTCTCTCTGTCCTCGCGCATCGTGCTCCTTAACAAGGGCCGGATCGAGCAGGTCGGCACACCCCGGGAGATCTACTGGCACCCCGTCTCACACTTCGTCGCCGACTTCGTCGGCTACGACAACTTCTTGAAGGCGACGGTCGTCACCTCCGACGGACACGGGGTGGCCGTCCGCCTGGACGGCACCGATCTGCGCTTCGACTGCCCCGCCCGCGCCGGGCTGGCAGAGGGGGATCAGGTCGAGGTCGCGATGCGCTCGGCCTCCGTCATCATGGGCGCACCCGCCGAGACGACGCCCAACCGGTTCACCGGCACGGTCATGGACATCATCTACCTCGGCGACGAGTACATCTATGCCCTCGAAATGGGTCCGCAGCGCTTCACTGTGTCCCTCCGCACCGCCGAGGTCGCCAGCATCTGGCCCGACGGTGCACCGTCCCGCGGCGAGGCGGTCACCGCGGCCATCCCGCCCGAGTCACTGGCCTGCCTGCCCCTCTGAGCCCTCCACTCGCATCATCCTCACGAAAGGTCCACACATGAAAGCACGCAACCTGCTCACGACACTGGGACTTGCCTCAGCACTGGCGCTGACCGGCTGCGGTGGTGACACTGCAGCCTCCGAAGGCTTGGGCGAACGAGACGGCGTCGACACCGAAACCGGCTTGGGCGGCGCGGACGCCCAGGCGGAGTTCAAGCAGATGTACGCGGCAGCGGTCGAGGACGGTCAGACCACGGTCAACGTCTACACCCCACTGACAGCCACCTGGCCCGCCGTCTTCGAGGCGTTCCAGGAACGCTTCCCGGACATCCGCGTCGAGCCCCTGCAGATCGTCGGTGCTGAGCTGGACACCAAGGTGTCGCAGGAGCAGGCCTCCGGGCAGCGCATCGCCGACGCCGTCATCACCGGCGACACCGGCGCCGTTGCCCTCGCAGAGCGGGACTACTTCACTGAGTTCCGTCCGTTCAACACGGAAGAGCTCACCGGCGACCCGCAGTTCTCCCTCGAGGAGGGAACCCTCACCGCGGTCTCCGCCTCGCCGCGCGGACTCGTCTACGACACCCGTCAAGACCCGGGTGTCGTGCCGGAGAGCTGGGAGGACCTGCTCGACCCCGCCCTAAAGGGCAAGATCACCATGACCGATCCCGCCACCGACGGAGGCGGGATGCAGTGGGCCGACCTGGTGCTCAACGAGGACTCCCTCGGGAAGGACTACCTGGAGAAGCTGGCCGACCAGGACGTGGTCATCGCATCCAACACCGCTGAGTGCCACAACGCCGTGGTCCAGGGACGCGCCTACGTCTGTCTCATGGGCGCCATGGGCAACTATCAGACCCTCTCCGGCGACGGCGCCCCCGTGGAAATCACCTATCCCGTCGACGGCGGCAACTGGGCGACCTACTGGTACGCCGGGGTCATCGACGGCGCCGAGAACGCCGACGCGGCCCAGCTGCTCACCACCTGGCTGAACACGCCGGAGGCCAACGAGATCAAGGCCCAGGCGGGTCACGGACCGGTGACCAACGCCGAGGACGTGGAACTCGAGTTCGAGAACCCGGCCGATGTGCCCCAGCTCCCGCGGCCGGACCTGGCGGACGTCACGAACCGGCAGAAGTCCAGCCAGCCGATCATCGCCGGCATCTTCGGCTGACACACCCGGCGGTGAGGGCCTCCGGCATTACGGTGGCCCTCACCGCCGAGCCGTGACATCGAAGCGTCCGGGGCACCACAGCCCCCTCACGGACCAGCAGCCGCACCCGGAGGCGCGCAGAAGCGATCAGAGACCACCGAAGGAGCAACCTTGGCACAGGACACAGACTGGGGCATGCGCGTCGTCACCCTCGGCACTGCCGGAGGTCCGTTGCTGCGCCCGGATCAGGGTTCGCCCCACCGGAGCGGCATCGCCACGGCCGTCGTCGTCGACTCCGCCGTCTACCTGGTGGACTGCGGACACGGCGTGGGCCTGCGCATGGTGGAGGCCGGGTTGCGCTTCACCGACCTGGCGGGGATCTTCATCACCCACCACCACTCGGATCACACGATCGACCTCAACTCCGTCATGGTCCTCGGCGGCCTCGCCTTCCGCGGCCATGCGGACCGGACCGTCCCGGTGCTGGGTCCGGGGCGGCGCGGTGTGCTGCCGCCGGTGAGCGACCCCGCGGAGGAGGAGCCCGACCCGGTCTTCCCGGACGCCCCGACGCCGGGGACCGCGGACCTGGTCGAGCTGTTGCTACGCGCCCACGCCACCGATCTGAACGACCGTCGACGGGACTCCCGCGCCCCGGACCTGTCCCGCGTCTTCCGTGGTGAAGACATCGCCGTCCCACCCCATCTGGGCTTTCATCCCGACGACGCAAACCATCCCGCCATGGACCCGGTGGAGGTCTTCGCCGACGAGCACGTGAGGGTGAGCGCCACCCTGGTCCAGCACCAGCCGGTCGCACCGGCCTTCGCCTTCCGTTTCGACTCGGCCTACGGCTCCGTCACCGTCTCCGGGGACACCGCCCCCAGCGAGAACCTAGTCCGGCTGGCGACAGGCTGCGACCTCCTCCTTCACGAGGCCATCGATCTGGACGCGGTAGTCGGCAGCTATCGGGATCCCTCGCAGAAGGACCTGTCCGCCAGCATGGCGCACCACCGGCGGGCGCACTCCACACCGGAAGACGCCGGGCGCATTGCCACCGCGGCACAGGTGCACACCCTGGCGTTGCACCACCTGGTGCCCGCCCATGCACCGACCGAGACCTGGCAGCGGGCGTCCACCACGTTCTCCGGGGAGCTGCTGGTGCCCGCGGACGGAGAGTCCATCGCGCTCCGGGCCTGAGCACAGCATCCTCCCCGTCACCGTCAGCCTGCCCATTGCCCACTGGCCGCTGTCCGGAAGAGGCGCCTCGGACGCATCCGGCCTAGACCACCGGCGAGCTCGAGAGCGCGGTACCCGCCTCGGCCACAAGAATACATTCTCTATTGACCTTTGCATCATCACTGTTTACTGTCTTATCACATGTGATGTGTATTACCACTTATCACGCGGCCCGGGGATGCCCCGAAGGACGCACCCCCGGCCCCGCTGTGCGGGCCGTCGACGGCAAGGAGGCAGAGTGGAGAACCGAATCGACTCAGAGCGCACGGTCATCGTGGTGGGGGCCGGCCCGGTCGGCCTGACCGCCGCCCTGCTGCTGGCGGACGCCGGTGTGCGCACCACGGTCGTGGAGAAATCCACGGCCCCCGGTGACCTTCCGCGGGCCATCAGCCTGCAGGACGAGTCGTTCCGGGTTCTCGAGCAGATCGGGATCGCCGACGAGCTCAAGGCGGAGTCCCTGCTGGACACGGGGAGCCGGTACTTCGGCCTGAACGAGTGCCTGCTGGCCGAGGCTCGGCCGGTTGCGTCCCGACTCGGCCACCCAGCCAAAACCCAGTTCGACCAGCCGATCCTCGAGCAGCTGCTCTTCGATCGGGCCATGACCCATCCGGGTCTGGAGGTCCTGCTCGGCACCGAAGCCACGGAGATCTCCCAGGACGCCGAAGGAGTCACCCTCACGGTGAGCACCCCCGACGGGCCGCGCACGTTGACCTCCAGCTGGCTGATCGGCGCCGACGGCGGGCGCAGCTTCACCCGCGCCGCCGTGGGGATCGACCTCGTCGGTTCGACCCAGCCCCAACGGTGGATCGTGATCGATCTGCTCAATGAGCCCACAGGGCGGGATCCGTATGCCGAGTTCCACTGCGACGGCCGGCGCCCGTACGTGCTGGTCCCCGGCGTCAAGGGACGCCTCCGGCTGGAGCTCATGCTCTTCGACCACGAGGACGAGCACGAGCTGACGGCACCGGCGCAAATCCGGGAACTGATGCGACCGTTCCGCCCGGAGTTGGACCCCGCCGACATCCGACGCGCCGCCGTGTACGTGGCCCATCAGCGGATCGCCCGGTCCTACCGGTCCGGCCGGGTCTTCCTGGCCGGGGACGCGGCACACCTGATGCCACCCTTCGCCGGGCAGGGACTCAACGCGGGCATCCGTGACGCTTCGAACATCGCCTGGAAGCTCGTCGAGGCCGTTCGGGGCGGGGCCACGGACCGGTTCCTGGACACGTACGAGACCGAGCGCCGGGTTCACGGCGCGAAGATGATGATGCTCTCGCGCCGGATCGGCGCTGTGGTCATGGCCACCAATCCGCTCAGCACCCGGCTGCGCGACGCCACCCTCCAGCTGCTGCGCAAGGTCCCCCCGGTGCACGCCTACCTGGCCGGCATGCGCTTCGTCACTCCTCCGGACTACTCCGACGGAGTCACCGTGCCGACCGGCGGAACCACCGCCGAGCTCCCCGGAGTTACCTCAGGACGGTCCCTGAGCCAGCCCACGGTCACCGACCCGACCGGCCGGTCCGCTGGCCTCGATGTGCACCTCGGCCGCGGCTGGTCGGTGCTCGGCCTCGGCGCCGATCCCGACGGCCTGGACCCGTACTTCACCCGCATCGGGGCCACCCTGGTGCGCCTGGACGGGCCGGGTACCGACGAGACCGCACAGCGTGGGGACGGAGCCGGTGTCCTCCGCCTCCGCGAGGACCGCGAGCTCCTGACCGCCGGCCTTCCCGGGGAACCGGTCTTCGTGGTGGTCCGCCCGGACCGGTACGTGGCCGCCGTCTTCACCTCCGCCGAGCAGTCGCAGGTGGTGGACGGTCTGCGTGCCCACGTCGATGACCGCGTCCGCGCCGCCCGCCAACCGACCGCCTGACCGGACCCACCGGGCCCAAGCACATCCCAGGAGAACTGATGACCGCCCTGAGCACCCCGCTGGCCGCCCAGCCGACACACGGCGACCTGTACTGGAATGACGACTACCCCCAGATCACCGAGGACGACGACACACTGCGCCAGATGATCGCCGGCGCCGAGGCGCCGGTGCTGCTGGCCGCCCTGGCGACCACCCTGCGGGACACCTCCCTGCTGAAGCCGGAGCTCTCGCCTCCGCTGCCGCCCATGGGGACGGCACTGCAGCCACACGGAGGCCTGACGGCCGAGCAGGTGGCTCAAGCGCGGGAGCTGGCCTTCGAGGGACTGCGGCGGCTGCGGGACGAGGGCGTCGCCCCGCTGGAACCGCTCACCCCCGCGCAGACCGACACCATTCTGAACTGGTTCACCGGCTCCCGCACGCAGCGGGACCCCGGCTGGATGGGTCAGATGAAGCACGAGTTCGCCCTAGCCCCGGACCGCAACGGCTCACCGGACTGGCGGTACGAGGACTACCGGGCGGATCCGGGAACGGATTCCTTTGAGACCCTGATCGTGGGCGCCGGCATCTCCGGCATCGCGGCCGCCTACCGCCTCCAGGAGGCCGGCCTGCCCTACACCTGGATCGAGGCCTCCCACCGTGTGGGCGGGACCTGGTGGAAGAACCACTACCCCGGCGTGCGCCTGGACACCCCCACCTACGGCTACAGCTTCTCCTTTGCCCAGCGAGTGGACTGGCCGCATCAGTTCGCCCAGGGACATGAGGTTCTCGACTACCTGGAGACAGTGGCGCAGAAGGCCGGATTCGCCGAGCAGATCGAACTGCACACCTCGCTCGTGCGCGCGGTCTGGGACGAGGAGTCGGCCACCTGGCAGGCCACCACCCGCACCCGTGACAGCGCGGAACAGACCCGCCGCTACAACGCCCTCATCACCGGGGTGGGCCAGCTCGACCATCCGCACATCCCGGAGTGGCCGGGACAAGACACCTTCCACGGGGCGCAGATGCACTCCCAGGAGTGGGACCACAGCGTGGACCTCAAGGGCAAGCGGGTCGCGGTGATCGGCACGGGAGCCAGCGCCTACCAGATCGTGCCGGCCATCGTCGACGACGTGGACCGGCTGTACCTGTTCCAGCGCAGCGCCCCGTGGATGCTGCCGGCCCCCACCTACCACGACCCGATGTCCGAGACGGCGGACTGGCTCCACGCCAAAGTCCCCTGCTACGGGCAGATGTTCCGCCTGTGGGTGACCGCCGGCGGCATCGAGGGCCGGCTCCACATCGCCACCGCCGAGGAGGACTGGGACGGCGCTCCGCGGAGCGTCTCCCGCGCCAACGAGGAGTTCCGCCAGCAGATCATCCGGCGCATGGAGGAGCAGTACGAGGGCCGTCCCGACCTGCTGGAGAAAGCTGTCCCCCACTACCCGCCGTCGGCCAAGCGCATGCTGCGGGACAACGGGGTCTGGGCCGCGGCCCTGAAGTCCCCCGGGACCGAGGTGATCTCCGAGGGTCTGGAGTCCTTCACCCCGCAGGGCCTGGTTACCGGAGACGGGCGGGAGCTGGACGTCGACGTGGTGATCTACGCCACCGGCTTCCGTCCCTCCGACTACCTCGACCCGATCACGATCATCGGCCGCGAGGGTCTGGAGATCCACGACTACTGGGGCGGGGACGCCAAGGGCTTCGCCGGCATCACCGTGCCGAACTTCCCGAACTTGTTCATGCTGCTGGGGCCCAACACCGGCGGCGTGGTCGCCGGCGGCCTGCACTTCATGATCGAACGGGCCGCCGAGTACACGGTGGAAGCCATCCACCAGCTGCTCGAGCGCAAGGCCCGGGCCCTGGACCTGAAGCAGGAGGCCCTTGACCGGCACATCGAATGGGTGGATGCCGAGAACTCCCGGATGGCCTGGGGCCAGCCCTATGTGCGGACCTGGTACAAGAACCGCTTCAACCGCGTCTCCCAGGTGTGGCCCTTCCCCACCACGGAGTACTGGCGGATCACCCAGGGCATCGTGGCGGACGACTACGAGTTCCTGCCGTGACCGGTCGGGACACTGCTCCAGGTTCCGGCACGGGTACCGGCATCGACTGCGTCGTCCGGTACGCCCGGACGGCCGAGCCCGGCGGCCGGTTCGTCGAAGCGGTGGCGGTCCACCCCTCGGACGGCCTCCTCCCGGAGCCCGCCCGGGCCTTCCCGCAGGCACCGGGGTCGTTGAACGCACTGATCGGCGGCGCCAACAGCGAGATCGAGCAGAACGAGGACGCCTTCCAGCTGCGCATCCAGGCGCCCGACGGCGCCCATGACCTGCCGGTGGTGGTGTTCGTCCCCGGCGGGGGCTTCCTCTCCGGCACAGCCCATACCCGCTGGTTCACCTCCCCGGCCCTCGTGCAGGGCGGCCCGGTGGTGCTGGTCACCGTGAACTACCGGATTGGTGTCCTGGGGCACCTGGGACCGCAGGGTGATGCCCACGAATCGCAGAGGCCGATCCGGGACCTGCTGCAGGCCCTGCGCTGGGTCAAGGACCGGATCGTCTCCTTCGGCGGGGACCCGGAGAACATCACCCTCGCCGGGGACTCCGCCGGCGCCTGGTACGGCTTCGCCCTTGCCGCGGACCCTATGGCGGCCGGCCTTTTCCGCCGGCTGGCGCTCATCAGCCTCCCGTGGGAGCCGCCGCTGACCGCGGCCGCCCTCCGCAGCCGCAGTGATCTGGTCAGCACCGCGCTGGCCGAGTCCGGAGGTCTCACCGGAGCACCGGTCGAGGCGGTCCTGGGCGCGCAGGCAGATCTGGTACGCGCCTACGCCGGCCGCGGGATGGCCCTGATGCCGGCGGCCGGTGGCCCGATCACCGCGGATCTGCACGACTACGGCCGCTCGGCTTCCCGCCTGCACGTGGAGTCCCTGCTGCTGCTGTCCACCTCCGAGGAGGCCGCAGCCTTCTTGCGGCCGGCACCGGACAGTGCGTTCCCCCCGCATGCCCTCGACGCCTTTCTGGAGTCGAAGTTCGAGGATCCGGTGGCGACCACGGCGTGGATCGGTTCCAAGAGGCCTGGCGCCACCGGCAAGGAACGCATGGTGGAGATGATGACCCTCCACCAGTTCCGCCTGGCCCACCTGGAGTTGGCCCGGGCGGCCGCTCGGGCCGGACTCGACGTGCATTTGGCCGGGTTCTCCGTGCAGAGCCTTCTGTCGGGTGCCGGAAGCCCGCACTGCATGCCGCTGCCTTTCCTTTTCGGGGATCGCCGGGCGTGGGCGGACGCCCCGATGCTCGATGGCGTCGGCCCCGGGACCTTCACGGCCACCGCTGCGTCGCTACAGGAGTGGTTCCTCGGGTTCGCCCGGGACGGCCGCCCGCGCGCCGCAGGGGCCGAGCTGGCCGCATTCGACCCAGAGACCCCCCGGCGCCTGGAGTTCAACGGCCGCAGCGCCGCGCTCGAGGTCCCCAGCGAATTGCACCTGGCGGCCCGGCGCTGAGCCTGCGCCCGGTCACCGGGCCGCCGGTGCGAACCGTTCCACCAGTCCACGCAGGTGCTCCAGCTGAGGCAGCCGGGTCACCAGATCCCACGCCTGCTCGGCGCGGTCGGCGTCGATCCGCTGAGAGAACTCGACGTTGAGGCGGTACTTCTCCAGGATCTGCGCCTCGGACAGGGGCGCGTGGTGGACATCGCCCCGGGGAGAGTCGACGCGCTGACGACAGACGTTGCCGTCGGACAGGTGCACCTCCACCTCGGCCGTGAGCACCTCGGTGTCATCCAGGGTGCCCTGCACCTCGATGCGATCCAGAAGTCGCCGGATCCGGGGATCAGCCATGGTCTGCGGTCCCAGGTGCTCCGGGCGCACTGTGCCGAAGGCCAGTGCGGCGGCCGCGGTGTAGTGGATGCTGAAGGCTGCGGAGACCTCCGGGCAGTCACCCGGCGAGAACGGCCGGCCCACGAAGCCAGCCGCGGTGCGCGGAGTGACGTGCACGATCACGCGGTCGATCCGCTCGGCGTTGACGCCGTGGTCCTCCACGAGACGGACACAGGCGTCCAGGGACGGGTGCGCCGCCCGGCAGCACGACCACGGCTTGATGACGGCGTCGGCGTAGAACTCCTCGCCCAGCCGCTCGACCATCACCGCCGGGTCCGGGTCCGCGCAGTAGGTCTGGAGGAACCCGAACCGGCCGCTCAGCGGGTCGTGCGGCCCGGTGACGCCCGCTGCTGCCATTTCCGCAGCGGTGATTGCATTTCGAGCGGCGAAGGCCATGGGCAGCTTGAAGGCACTGGCCTGGTCGAAGATGCCAGCCACGGTGCCGGCCAGCTGGTTGAGCACGATCCCGACCGCGTGCCGAGTGCGGGTCTCGTCCAGCCCCATCAGCAGACAGGCGACGATGGTCGCCCCCACGCCGTTGACGGTCCCGGTGTTGTCCTGGCCGGAGTAGACGTCGAAGCCCGAGCCGAACGTCAGCCGGGCCGTGACGTCTTCCCCCGCCAGGAGCGCGGTGAGGAACTCCCGACCGGTGGCCCCCTGCTGCTCGGCCACGGCCAGGGCGACGGGGACGGTGGTGCCGGTGATGTGCGCGGCCACTTGCCGCCGGCCCGGTCCCTCCGCCCCGACGGGTTCGAAGTCGAAGGAGCGCATCAGGGCCGCGTTGAGCATCGCGGCGTGGTGGGCCGGGATGCGGCGCCCGTCGCCCAGGACCGTCGCGTCCGGGCGGCCGCCCCACCCGACGACAGTCTCCACCAGCTCCTGCATCCCTTGGGCCCGGTGGCCCGCGGCGGTGTTCCCCAGGGCGTCGACCATGCGGTGACGGGCCCGTTCCAGCACCGCCTCGCCGAAGTCCTCGAACCGGACACGGTGGGCATGGTGGATCAGCCGGTCCGTGAGGGTCGGCTCCGCCGTGGCGGTGGCAGTCCTGTCATCGTGCACGTCAGGCTCCGTCCTGCGATGAACGGTGTCCGCTACCCACGGTCTCCCGGGGGGCGTTGCGGGTGGCGATGCGCTTGGTGACCTTGAAGCGGGCACGCTCCACGTGCGTGCTCTGCATCCCCTCGGCCCCCTCGGGGACGACCCGGATGCAGATCAGGCCGGCCGCCAGGATCGCGACCCAGAAGAAGCCCACCAGGGGCAGCCCGCCGGCGATCATCAGCCCGGTCACGATCATCGGGGTGAAGCCGGCGCCCAGCGTGGAGGCGACCTGGTAGGACAAGGAGGCGCCGGTGTAGCGGACGCGGGGCGGGAACAGTTCGGAGATGAACGCGCCGATCGGTCCGGCCAGGATCCCCTGGACCAGGCCGTTGCCCACGAGGATCGCCACGACGAACAGCCACGGGTCGCCGCTGGTGAGCATCACCAGGATCGGCCAGGCCAGCACGACCCCGGAGACCGAGCCGACGGTCAGCACGGTGCGCCGGCCAATGCGGTCGCTCATCCGGGCGGCCATGAAGGAGACGGCCACGGTGACCACCGCGGCGGCGCCCTTCCAGTTGAGCACCCACTCCCGGTCGATGCCGCCGTTGACGGCCTGGGCCACGCCCCAGGAGGTGAGGATGCCCTGGCAGGTGTAGAACCCGAGGCAGGCGATCAGGGTCAGGACCACGGTCTTGGAGTGCCGTGTGATGATCTCGGCCAGCGGGGTCCTCCTGACCTCCTCGACCTGCTCCGCCTCGGCGGCCAGTTGCTGGAAGACCGGGGACTCGGCCACTTTGAGGCGAATCACCATGCCGATGACGATCAGCGCGGCGCTCAGCAGGAACGGCACGCGCCAGCCCCACTCGAGGAAGGCGTCGCCGGTCAGCGCCGAGGTGCCCGAGACCACCAGCGTGGCCAGCAGACCGCCGATCGGACCGCCCGCGTTGGCGAACGCCGCGGCGAAACCGCGGCGGGAGGCCGGGGCGTGCTCCAGTGCCATCAGGGTGGCCCCGCCCCACTCGCCGCCCACGGAGATCCCCTGCACCATGCGCAGCAGCACCAGCACGACGGGCGACATCCAGCCCAGCACGTCCGGTGTGGGCAGCAGGCCGATGGCGATGGTCGCGATGCCCATCATCATCATCGACACCACGAGCATCTTCTTGCGGCCCACCCGGTCACCGAAGTGGCCGAAGACCACGCCGCCCAGCGGCCGGGCCACATAGCCGGCGGCCAGGGTGCCGAAGGAGGCGAACAGCGCCAGTGCCGGGTCGAGGTCGGAGAAGAAGACCTTGTCGAAGACGATAGCGGCCGCCGTCGCGTACAGGATGAAGTCGTAGTACTCGATGATCGAGCCCAGCATGCTGGACCCGAGGACGCGACGCAGGTCCTTGGTGTTCAGGGTGTCGTTCGGGGTCGACGGGTGACCGCCGACCGCAGGAGTCGGGTTCTGCTGATCCATGATGTTCCATCTTCCGGGTGGCACGGGCACCGGGGGTCTGCACGCCGCAGCCGTTGGACCAGATGGCCCGGCGGGGGCGATGACGGCTGAGTTAGGGGGTGGTCCACACCGTGGGGAACACCCTGATGTCAGGAAGAGTCAGGCCGAGGTGAGTCGACGCACCACCGGGGGGATGCCGAAGTCGCGGAAGTCCAGGGGACGGTAGGCGCTCCACATGTTCCACCAGTTGTCCTCGGCGCCCCACACGACCGGCTCGCGGTTGTCGTCGTAGATCTGTTCCAGGTCGGTGTAGAGCTCCACGACGGCTCCGGACTGCTCAACATAATAGGCGGCGATGTTGTGACCTGCGCCATGACGCACGGGGCCCCAGATGAGGTCTCGGCCGACCTTGTGCAACCGGTCGCCCAGCTTGGCCAGGTCCGCCACAGACTGGGTTTGCCACGCGTGGTGGTGGAAGGTGCCTTTGCCTGGAAGCAGCGCGATCCCGTGGTGATCCGGATTGCACCGCATGAAGTAGGCGTAGTCGTCACCGATGACGTCCGAGAGCCGGAAGTCCAGGACGCGGTGCAAGAACTCCATCATCGAACGCGTGTCACGCGGGTGGAAGTTGATGTGACCGTACCGGTCCGGACCGAAGCTCTTCTGCTCGGCCACGTCGGTCTGCCGCCCGATGGTGATATCGAAGACGTAGTCCTCCGGCCCGACGAAACTGAAGCCGTCCTCCACCCCGTTCACCCGGGGCCGCTCGGACAGAAGCTCGAGGTTCTCGTCCTCGACGCGGCGCCGGATGGTCCTCAGCGCGTCGCCGTTCCGGGCGATGAGCCCGAGGGAGTCCACGCCGTTGACGTTGGACTCGCGGTAGATGAGCTCATGATGCACCTCCCCGGCGGCCAGGTACACGGCGTCACCGGTCTGTTCGGTGACCCTCAATCCGAGCAGTTGGGTCGCGTCCCAGATGGAGGCGTCGAGATCCGTCGTCTGGATCCCCACGTGCCCCATCTCGCTGATCAATCCCCAGGACATGTCTGCTTCCTCGTTCCTCTCGCGGCTGGTGGGCTCAGTGGGTAGCGCCGACGGACTGCGGCGCCATGGCATCGGCCGCCGGAATGCCTGCGTCCTCGAACAGCTCCCGGAAGGCACCGGTCTCGCCCTTGCCCTGCGCCTTGCGGTGGTCCAGTGCCCGGGCCCGGCCCACCGAGCCGAGGTAGAACCGCTCGTACAGCTCGTTGCGCGAACCCAGGGCCGAGCCGGCAAAGTCCCAGGCGGTGCGGAAGATCCGGGCGCGCTCCCGGGCCGAGACGCCCTGGGCCCCGGGCAGGTACTTCTCCACCAGCGGACCCAGCCGCGGATGGTCGAAGGCCGCCGCCGTGGGCGTGGCCAGCAGGTTGTGCGAGCCCATGGTCTTGATGATGTCGTTCACCCGCGCCATCCACAGAGGCATCATGGTGCGCAACGAGGAGATGTCGTCGTGGCAGAACCAGGCTCCACCGCCCCAGTCGGAGGACTTGATCTCGGCGGAGTGCACCACGGCCCGGGCGATGCGCAGGTACGAGTAGATCTCGCCGAGCATCGCGGCGGTGTCCGGCTTGGCGTCGGTACCGGTGGCCTTGGCCATCTGCACGCACAGGTCGTAGGCGAACTCCAGCTTCACGCAGGCCCGGATGGCGGTCTGCTGCTGGGTGTTGCCGGTGGCCGTCCCACCGTTGATCCGGTTGTACACATCGAGGTTGCCGTCGATGAAGACCCGGTGCCACGGCACCAGGACGTCCTCGAAGATGACCACCGCGTCCTGCTCGTCGAAACGGGCCGAGAACGGCCTGTCCACGACGTCCATGTCCACGACATACGGATCACGGCACACGGAAACCACCCCGGGTGTGTTCACCGGGATGGCGAAGGAGATGGCGTACTCCTCCTGCCCCGGACGGATCGGAGTGGCCGGGTAGACGTAGAGCTCGTCAGCAATCGGTCCCAGGGTCGCGAGCATCTTCGCACCGCGGACGACGACACCCTCGGCGGTCCGGTCCACCACCCGCAGGGTCAGGTCCTCGTTGACCCCCTCGAACTCGCCGACCGATTTGTCGATCGCCGCGTGGACGATGGTGTGGGTGAGCGCCAGGTCCCCGTCGATGACCTCACGCTGGTAGGCCGCCAGGCGGTCGTGGAAGACCGTGTCGCCGTACTGCTCGAAGATGTCCCGCCGCGAGACATGCCCGGCGAGCACCACGTTCACGTAGTCCGGAGTGCGTCCCAGCATGCCCACGGAGTAGCGGGCCAGCCGATCGAACGCCACGTGACGGCGCTGGATGTCCTTTTTGCTGCGCGGCAGCAGGTGCGACACGTTCATCTGGCCGCCGTGCGGAGCCGCCATCAGCGCCTCATCAGCATGGAGGTGCTGGTAGTCGAAGTAGCTGGCCATCCCCTCGATAGAACGGGCCATCGCGGGGTGGGTGGTGATGTCGATTTGCTCGTCCCCCAGCCACACCTCGCGACCATCGTCCAAGCCGGCCTTGTACTGGGCTCCAGTCCTCGCGGTCATCTTGTCTCCCGTCCATCCAAGCAGTGCATTTTGTATATGAAAATATTTTCTCTAGCGCTGAGTCTACGATGCTGTTGTGACCTAGGCAATACCTGACGCTCCCGTCTCCTCACAGACTCACGGAAAATACAAAATAATGCGTATAGGCACTTACTCGGTTCTTGCTGGTTGTTTGCACAATCGGTCCCATAGACTGGTTGCCATGGCCAAGCGGACCGATGCAGAAACTCTTTCCAAGCACATCCGAGACGAACTGCGCATCAACATGCTCAGCGGCCGGTGGGCACCGGGCGACCGGTTACAGCTCAATCAGCTCTCGGAGCAGTTCGAGACCTCCTCCACCGTGGTTCGGGAGGCGCTCACCCGATTGGCCGGTGAACGTCTGGTTGTCCTGCGCCCCAATCGCGGGTTCTTCGTGCCCACGCTCTCGATGGACGAGCTGCGGGACATCACCGAGCTGCGGTGCGTCAACGAGCAGTTCGGGGTCGCCTTGGCCATCGAGCGCGGCGACCTGGCCTGGGAGGGCGAGCTGATGGCCGCGCACCACCGGATGGAACGGACGCCCAGACGCGACGAGGACAACCGTCTGACAGCCGAGTGGGCCGTCGCGCACCAGGCGTTCCACGCCCAGTTGCTGGCGGCCTGCGGGATCCCGACCCTCATCGACCTGACGAGCACGATCTCGGATCTGACCCAGCTGTACAACCAGTGGGCCACCAGCGCGACGAATTGGACCGGCCGGGACCTGTCCGCAGAGCACCAGGCCATCCTGGACGCCGCGCTGGCCCGTGATGCCAAGACCGCCGCGGATTTGCTGGCCGACCACTATCGGCGCACATTGGAGTCCATCACCACGCTGGGTGTGGAAGTGGGCCTCCCAGCGGTGCCGGCCTGAGCCGAGCGCACCGCCGAGAGGCCCACCGATCCCGGGGCAACCTGCGTCAGCCGGAGATCTCGCGGTATCGCGCCGGCCACACGCCCTGCTTACCCGGGGCGAGGATGCCGGCCGGGTCTACGGCGTCCTTGAGACGCTCCTGGAACCGCCGCGCGGCGTGGTCGTTGAAGTCGAAGCCGTCCGCGATCCGGTCCATGTAGTCCAGGTGGCTGCGGTACGGCGCATACCCGCGGCGCCGTGCGACATCCAGCAGACGGACGTACAGCTCTCGCGCACGGCCGAGCATCTCTTCGTTGCCGTTCTCGAAGTAGATCATGGTCACGTGCACCATGTGGCGCGGATAGAGGTGGTAGCCGATGTACAGGTCGAAGCCGTACTGGGTGTACAGCTTTTTGACCTCCTGGTAGAAGTCCCAGACCTCCTCGCCGCGGGCGGGGAGGATCGGGGCGGCATCGATGTGCCCACCGTTCTCGGCCA
Source organism: Kocuria rhizosphaericola (assembly GCF_044462205.1). Taxonomy (NCBI): domain Bacteria; kingdom Bacillati; phylum Actinomycetota; class Actinomycetes; order Micrococcales; family Micrococcaceae; genus Kocuria; species Kocuria rhizosphaericola. The sequence continues at coordinate 21,320 of NZ_JBISWK010000114.1, forward strand.
CGTAGTTGATTGTGCTCAGGGGCTTGAGCGTGGGGACGCCAGCCATCTGGGTGCGGTCCGCGTCGGCGATGTCCCCGTAGGCCACGCGCGCCCCTTCGGCTCCTTCGTAGAGCCGGGCGTTGACCGTGAAGCCGTCCAGATCCGCGAATCGTTCGCGGATGATCTCCAGGCGGCGCTCGGCCAGGCCCTTGTCCCCGTAGATCCCGAACTTGGCGTTCCACTGGCCGATGCCCAGCTCCTGGCGGATCTCCTCGAGGCGCTCGGATGGGATGGCCCCCTCTCCCTGGTACCAGCGGGACCGCGGGCCGTTCATGGTCACCGCGCGCACGACGTTCCCGCAGAGCGCGTTGTTCTGGATGACGTCCTCGCGTCGCAGCTGGGTGAGGATGTCGATGAGCTTCGGCAGGTCCTCCTCCCGCTCGACGGTGACGTCACCGTTGACGTAGACCTCAGGCCACGGCATCAGCCACAGCCCGATCTGCGTCACCACGCCCAGGTTCGACTGCGTGAACAAACCGTCGAGCGTCGGGCCGAAGCCGCCCTGGAAGATCGGGCCCAGGTCGCTCCCCTCCATGGCGCCCATCCCGGTCCGCAGCAGGTCGCCGTCCGGCAGGACCACCTCCATGCCGCAGATCTGTTTGGCGTGGTCCCCCAGTGGAGTCATGCCGTAGCCGCGGTCCAGCGCGTTGCCCATGACGGAGCCCCAACCCAGGGCCGGCACGGAGAGCCAGACCTTCAGACCGCGTTCCTGGACGTACTCGAACAGATCGAAGAACGTCACGCCCGGCTCGACGACCGCGTAGCACAACCGATCGTCCACCTCAAGGATGCGGTTCATCCGGCCCAGGTCGAGGGCGACCATGCCTTGTTCCCGCGGTTCCGGCCCGCCGTACCCGAGGTTCCTCCCGCGCGAGAACGTCCACAGCGGAGTGCCGGTCTCGTTGGCGAGCTCGACGAGGGCCTGCACCTCGGCGGTGTCGGCAGGGCGCACTCCGGGCCAGGGCGATCGGCCTGGCTGCAGCGGATAAGGATCCAGGTATCCTTCACCACCCTCCGGACGGATCACGTTCTCGGCCCCGACGATGGTCTCGGCTCGCCGCAGGAAGTCCTCGCGGGCGTCCTCGACGTCGAGGCCGCGGGCCACGGACAGTTCAGTCATCTCCATACCTCTTTCAACTTCTGGAACGGACCGGGAACCCGCTGGAGGTGCGCTCCAGCGGTCGGCCCGGGGGTGCGGCACGGCATCGGCCCGGTTGGGCCCTCGGGTGTCAGGCCGGGACCAGCGAGGTGGAGACCTCGGGCAGGCCCAGGTTCTCTCGGAACGTTGCACCCTCGTACTCGGCACGGAAGTGTCCGCGGTTCTGCAGCTCGGGGACGAGCTTGTCGCAGATCAGTTGGAAGCCGCCCGGGTTGAAGGGCGAGTTCAGGTTGAAGCCGTCGCAGGCCTTGGACTCGAACCAGTCGACCATCCGGTCGGCGATCTGGGCCGGAGTGCCCGCCATCCACTGGTGGCCGGTGGAACGCGCGAGGTCGACGATCAGTTCGCGCAGCGTCATCCCCATCTCCACGGACTTCATCCGGTAGATCTTGTAGCGGCTGCCGTAGGTGTCGTCGTCGCGGAACCACTCCGCCGGGATCCGCTCGTCGTAGTCGAGCTCGGACAGGTCCATGTGCAGGTCCGCCCCGACCTGCGCCCGGCCGTTCTCCAGGTGCACGTGCCGACCCAGCTCGTCGGCGAGCTCGCGGGCCTCCGCCTCGGTATCGCCGATGATCGGCAGGATGCCCGGGATGATCTTGACGTGGTGCGGGTTGCGCCCCTTGGCCTTGGCCATCTGCTTGAACTTGGCGTAGAACTCGATCGAGGGTTCCTTGTTGGGCTGCGCAGTGTAGATCATGTCACCGATCGAGGAGCCCAGGTCCATGCCGGGCCCTGAGGACCCGGCTTGCGCGAGCACTGGGTGCCGTTGCGGGCTGGTGGGCATGTTCAGCGGGCCCTGCACCCGGAAGAACTCGCCCTCGTGGTCGATCGGGTGCAGGCGGGACCGGTCCAGGTACTCCCCGGAGTCGCGGTCCACGATCACGGCGCCGTCGTCCCAGGAGTCCCAGAGGCGGCGCACGACGTCGACGAACTCGGTCGCCCGGCGGTACCGGGTCGCCGGATCCGGAGCCTCCTCGATCCCGTAGTTCTGGAAGCCGTCGGAGGACGTCACGATGTTCCAGCCGGCCCGTCCGCCCGACATGTGGTCCAGGCCGCAGAGCTGCCGCGCGACGTTGTAGGGCTCCATGAAGGAGGTGGACAGCGTCCCCACCAGGCCGATGTGCTTCGTGCGTGCGGCCAGCGCCGACAGCACCGACACCGGCTCGTAGAAGCCATTCATCTTGATGTCGCCCCGCAGCAGCGTGTTCGCGTGGGCCACGTCCCCGAAGAAGATGGCGTCCAGTTTTGCCGCCTCGGCCATCTGGGTGAGCTCGAGGACGAAGTCGAGGTTGCCCAGCTCTTCCGCCCTGCTGCCGTCCATCCGCCAGCTGTCCTTGTGGTAGCCCGCAGGAAGCATGAAGGTTGTCAGGATCATGTGCTGAGCCGGCTTGGAAGTGCTCATCAGTGTTCGTCCTTTCAATTGACTCCGGTTCCTCCCGGGGTCGTGCGGGAATGGGGTGACGGAGGGGCCGCTGAGACGACCGTCACAGCAACCAGCATGGCTCACTACGAGGCATTTTTCCAGTTTTGTCGCAATTTGTCCCTTAGAATATTTTTTCATTGCGGATTGCATGATCGTTGGCTAGCGTGGAAACCGATGCACTGAGGTGCCTCCACCGCAACTGGTGGATCCGGTACGGCGCCATGGCATGAGTCGATGGGAGAACTTTGTGAACTACGTCAGCTACACCACCACGGACGGCACGGTCACCTGGGGAGTGGCGGAGCACGGCACCGTCCGCGACCTCGGCCCCAGTGGGAAGGGGCTCGCCACCTCGCTCCACGAGGCCGTGGCCAGCGGCGTGTTCGGTCGTCTCACCTCCGACGATCTGTCCGGCGCACCCACGCACGCCGAAGAGGACATCTCTTACCTGCCGTGCCTGACCGCGCCGGGAAAGATCATCTGCATCGGCGTCAACTACCGCACCCACCAGGAGGAGTCCGGCAAGACCGGGCAGACGGCTCCGACCGTCTTCACCCGCTTTCCCGACACCCAGATGGGCCACCTGGCACCGGCGATCAAGCCCATCTCCACCGGGAAGTTCGACTACGAGGGCGAGATGGCGCTCGTGATTGGCAAGGAGGCCTGGCACGTGAGCCCGGAGGACGCCTTCGAGCACGTGGCCGGCTACGCCAACTACAACGACTTTTCGGTCCGCGACTGGCAGAAGGCGGCCAGCCAGTGGATCCCCGGGAAGAATTTCCCGGACACCGGCGGGTTCGGGCCCTACCTGGTCCCTGCCGAAGATCTGGGTGACGTCCGCGAGCTGACGTTGGAGACCCGCGTCAACGGCGAGGTCCGTCAGCACGCCTCCGTGGCCGACCTCTACTTCGACATCCCCACCCTGATCAATTACGTCACAGGATTCACCCGCCTCCACCCCGGTGATGTCATCGTCACCGGCACCCCCGGCGGCGTGGGTCTGTTCTGGGGCGAGGGCGGACTGCTGAATGCCGGCGACGTGGTCGAGGTCGAGGTCACCGGGTTGGGCGTCCTGCGGAACACGGTAGAGGATGAGACCCCCACCGCACAGACCCCGCAGGGCGCCGATTCCCTCTCGCACGCCCGATAAGCCAGTTGTGCAATGACAGGCAGCAGCCGGGATGGTGACCCCTCCTGCGGGACTGCCCCTCGTATGGTAGCGTCCCGCGGTTTGGTGTAGTTGTCCGAGCTTGAAGCGTTGCTCCGGTGACGTGAAGAGCCATCGTGCGAAGGTCAGTGAGTACGACCAAGTAACTCACGAGAGGACACTACGCACGATGGCCTTCAACCAGTCTGCCCTGCTTGACCTGCTGGGGGAACTCCAGCTAACCGACGTCTCGGACCGGATCCGCACCGCTACCGAGCGGCTCTACCAAGAACTCGTCGAGGCCGAGGCCACCGCGGTCATCGGCGCCGAACCGTTCCAGCGCAGCGATACCCGCTCTGCCCAGCGCAACGGCTCACGGCCCAAGACAATCACCACCACCGCCGGTGACCTGGCGCTGCGGATCCCGAAGCTACGACAGGGCTCGTTCTTCCCCTCCCTACTCGAGCGCCGCCGGCGGGTGGACCGAGCGCTGTTCGCCGTGGTCATGGAGGCCTACCTGCACGGGGTGTCGACGCGCAAGGTCGACGATCTGGTCAAGGCGCTCGGGGCTGAGACCGGCATCTCGAAGTCCGAGGTCTCACGCATCTGCAGCGAGCTCGACGCTGACATCGCGGTGTTCCGCGACCGGGCCCTGGACGCCACCGGCTACCCGTACGTGTTCCTGGACGCGACCTACTGCAAGGCCAGGGTCGGCGGGCGGGTTCTCTCCCAGGCGCTGGTGCTGGCCATCGGGGTGGCCGCCGACGGGCGGCGGGAGGTACTGGGCTTCGAGGTCGGTGACAGCGAGAACGAGGGGTTCTGGACGATGTTCCTCCGATCGCTGAAGACCCGAGGACTGGGCGGGGTGGCCCTGGTGATCTCCGATGCCCACGCCGGACTCAAGCGCGCCATCGGCACCGTCTTCCAGGGCGCGTGCTGGCAACGGTGCCGGGTGCACTTCATGCGCAACCTGCTGGCCGTGGTGCCCAAGGGCCAGCAGGAGATGGTGGCCTCCTTGGTGCGCACCGTTTTCGCCCAGCCCGACTCCGCCCACGTGGCCACCCAGTTCGCCGAGGTCACCCGGATGCTGGTCCGCTCCCATCCGCCGGCCGCAGCGCTGCTGGAAGACGCCCGCGAGGACGTACTGGCCTTCACTGCCTTCCCCGTCGCCCACTGGCGCAAGGTCTGGTCCACCAACCCGATCGAGCGGGTGAACAAGGAGATCAAGCGCCGTACCGACGTGGCCGGGATCTTCCCCAATTCCGCTGCCCTGTTGCGCCTGGCCGGGGCCGTGCTGATCGAGCAGCACGACGAATGGGAGGCCGGTGACCGGCGCTATCTCTCGCAGGCCTCCATGGCCGAGCTGACCATGATGACCGAGCAGATCCAGGAGGTGGGTGCCCCAGTCATCGACGCCGCTTAGACTACGACCAGCTGACCCGCACGGTGTCGAGAAACTCCACCAATCAGCGGGACGCTACC
>NZ_JBISWK010000115.1:0-16503 GCF_044462205.1 Kocuria rhizosphaericola
TTCAGCAGCCGTGGAGGCGGGCGGGGGTTCAGCGCTCGAGGGTCCAGCGCGGGGGAACCCCGTAGGCCTCGCGGTAGGCGCCGGCGAAGCGGCCCGGGTGGGGGAAGCCCCATCTGATCGCGATCGCTCTGACCGTGTCCCCGGTCGTGGGATCACCATGGAGGAGGTCTTCGTGGGCGCCGGCCAGCCGCACCCGCCGGAGGTACTGGGCCGGGGTGAGGCCCAGGGGGTGGTTGGCCCGGAAGGCCCGCACCAGGGCGGTCGTGGTGGTGTTCGCGGCGAGGGCGGCGTCCTCGACGGTGATGGGCCGTTGGGCGTTGTCGTCGAGGAACGCCACGGCGATCCGGTAGCGGCGGGCCTGGGCGGCCATCGACAGTGACCGGGTTTCACGGTCCCCGGTCAGCGGGAAGCACTCCAGCATGCCCACCGCCAGACGACGGGTGAGGTCCGTACGCACCAACGGTTCCTCCAGGAGTGCGGCGGCCGCGGCCTCGGCGGCCCAGCCGACCAGCCCGGACCAGTAGTGTCCCAGGGCCGGGCTGGCCGGGCGGGAGGAGACGAAGGCCACCGGGGTGTGCTCGAGGCCGTAGACCGTGTCGGCTACCTCCTGCAGTACGGCCGCGGTGAGGTAGATGTTGGTGGCCTCCAAGGCCCTGGCCACGACCAGGGCCGGGTGTCCGGGACGGAACAGGACCGGGTGCCCCAGCCCGGAGCCCTGGTCGTCGGAGGTCGACCAGTCGTAGCGGGCCCCGCGCACCTGGGCCACCCCGAAGACCTCGGTGTCGCCCCAGGTGGAGAATTCACCACCCATGGACAGCCGGGCCACGCTCACGTGCTCGTTCCCGTCCCGGGTCTCCCGGTAGGAGAAACCGGGCCCGGCCGGGTCGAAGGAGAACCGCACCCCCAGCTGGGCGAACAGCTCCGTCACGGCCTCCGGCTCGCTGGCGGTGGCCTCGTGGTGGATCGGCCGGCTCATCGGCTTGCCCCCTCCTCGGCCCGTCCCGCAGTGTTGTCGGTCTTCCCGCGGGCAGCGCGTGCTCTCCCGCCCCCGGGCCGTGATCACCGGCAGCGGTGACGGCCACTGCGCCGGGAACCCCCTCCGGGAGCACGCCGGTGGATATGTTCGTGCCAGTCTAGGCGCGCACCAGCCCCCAGCAGGGGCCTCAGCAGTCAGCGGAGCGTCACCGATGCCCCGCTGACAAGGCCCAACCGGGCCCCCCTTCAGGGCGGGGGCAGGTGCGGAGGCGCGTTCAGGTGTGCAGGGTGGCCGAGGGCGCCTGCCCGTAGCGGTCGCGGTAGGCGGCGGCGAACCGCCCCGGATGGGCGAATCCCCAGCGGGCGGCGATCACCGCCACGCTCACCCCCGCAGTGGGATCGGCGGCCACCAGATCGGCGTGGGCGGCCTCCAGCCGCCTCATCCGCAGATACCCCAGCGGCGTGGTCCCCTGCTCACGCCGGAAGGCCGCTGGCAGCCCCCGGGGGCTCATCCGGGCGGCTGCGGCGATCTCAGCGATCCCGATCGGCTCGCCCAGGTGGGCCTCGATGAACGCCACCGCCCGCCGCACCCCCCGGGAACCGGGCCGGGGCTCTGGGACGGGGGCCCGGTGGCGCTCCACGAACGAGTTCGGGAAGGTGTGCAGCAGGGCGGTGACCAGAGACCGGGTCATCTCTGCTTGCAGCAACGGGTTGATCATGACCTCGTCACCAGACTGCAAGCTCCGGGACAGATGGGTGACGCCGACCGACCAGTACCGGCCCAGGGCCGGACTCACCGGGCCGGCTCCGGTGAACTCCAGGCGCAACGTCTCGGACCCCGACAGGGCCCGGGCCTGGTCCTGGACCACCGCAGCGTCCAGGGACAGCGACAGGATGTCCAGACCCTCCCACCAGCTCAGATACGGACCCCGGGGCAACAAGAACGGGCCCTGGCACGCCAGGACGTCCCGGCCACTGGAAACGTTGACCGACCCTCCCAGCACCTGCCCGACCCGCAGCACCCCGGGATGCTCCCCGACCCCGCCCGCCGGAGCCCCTTGCCAGCACACCCGTTCCAGGCTCACCGGCCCGACCCCGGCCGTGGACACGCGCATGGCGAAATCCTCGTCCGATCCCCGGCGCGCCCCCTGGACGGCATAGACCTGCTCCAGCACAGCCAGGCCCTCAGCCCGGTCGCGGGTGTCAAACGCCGACCGCTGCACCTTTTCCACCATGCCCAAGACGCTACGTCCCACCAGCGGTTCCGTCGACGCCCTGCCCCCAGCATGAGGAACCCCCACGACCGGCTCATTGCCAAGGAAGCGACATCACCTCTCTCCCGTGATGCGGCCGCCGCACGACCCAATGAACTCCTACTGCAACATCGCCCTCGTGAAAGTGGCCGGTAGCCGGCCATATGTAAAACGGAGTGTCTGCAACGCCCGTGCTGGCCGTGACCTTAGGTGCCTGCCGTATTCCTGGGATCCGCCCCTGGAGCAAGCCAGGACAGATGACACCTGATGGTGCGGCAACCCCGGGTACTGGCAGTAGTCACGGGTTGTCCCCGGCCGGCCTGTCGGTCATCACCACGCTCATCGCCTCTTGGCACCGACGGAACGGCGGGGCAGGATGAGCGCAACGAACCGCCACCACCGGAACCCACCGGGCTCCGATGTCGAGGAGCCGCGATGAGCCCGGAACCGGAAGGACACCACGAGCCACCGCAGGTCAGCGAGGAGTCCTTGCCACCAACCCCGGAGCGATTCACCCAGCCGCGCGCTGCGCTGGACTGTGCCAGCGCCCCCCGCGCGTGGGATCTGCAGCCCGGCGACGCCCTCCACGGGCGGACCATCACCTCCGTCCGCGGGGAGGTCGGCTTGGGCTCCAACCCGGTGGCTGTTTTCTCGCTGATGGGAGACCACCCCGCCCACCCGGTCCAGACCCGCATCGGGGCAGCCCGCCCCGACACGGAGTACGGTTGCGACGACGTCTGGCGGGCCGCCCGGGCCTGGGTACGGAACCACCACCTGAACGAAGGCGACGCCGTGGATCTGGACCGACTGCGCACCGACGTGGTGAGCGGTTTCACCTGCCCCGGGGTGGCCCCCTGCCCCCGCGCAACCTCCCGCACCGCAGACACGGGCTCCCCAACCCCGAGGTAGTGGTCCCTCGCAGACGACAGCAGAGCCCCGCCCACCCAGGCCCTGGTCGGCACCCTCCCCAGGGACGGGGTCACCGAGTCGGTGACCCGCTCCAGCTCCATCTGTGCCACGCCGGCCATGACGACGCAGGCCAGAGTGACGGCATCTGCGCGCATGGTCCACAGGGGTTCCAGCTGCGAAGGGGCGAGGCGGGGCGGGGCGGGTGTGAAGAGGGCGTCAAGATTCGTGCCGGTGGCATTAGCCCAGCGTTAAGAACCGTCCTGGTGGTGGGGGTTCGGGCGTGAACTGTTCAGTAGCGCCGGGGGTGGTCCTCGGCGCCGTGGCGGGCAACGCGATCATGGGCAGGGGGCGGCGCGGTGTTCCGGACGGCTGGTTCTCCCCAAGTGGTCCCCGGGAAGTCTCCGAAGATTCCTGGACGGATGAAGAAGGCGTTCCTGGACAATCCGGTCCGACTGGTTCCGGTGGGGTTCCTGGCCACGATCATGGTGGGCTCGGTGCTGCTGATGCTGCCGATCTCCCGGGCCGACCACGAGGCGGCGGTGTTCATGCCGGCGCTGTTCACCGCTTTCTCGGCGGTGTGCGTGACCGGGCTGATCACCGTGGACACCCCGACGTTCTGGACCCCCTTCGGGCAAGTGGTGATCCTGGGCCTGATCCAGGTCGGCGGGTTCGGGATCATGACCCTGGCGACGCTGCTGGCCCTGGTGGTGCGCAAGCGTCTGGGTCTGTGGACCCAGCTGGTCGCCGCCTCGGAGACGCACACCGTGAACCTGGGCGATGTGCGCCGGGTGCTGCTGCGGGTCGCCCAGATCATGCTCACCGTCGAAGCGGTGGTGGCGACGGTCCTGACGCTGCGGTTCTGGATCGCCTACGACCACGAGCCCGGCCCGGCGCTGTGGCACGGGGTGTTCCACGCGATCTCGGCGTTCAACAACGCGGGGTTCTCGGTGTTCAGCGACAGCCTCATCGGTTTCGTCGACGACCCCTGGATCATCATCCCGATCTGCGCCGCGGTGATCATCGGCGGTCTGGGGTTCCCGGTGATCATCGAATTGCTGCGGGACTCCACGATGAAGAAGGCCTGGACGGTGCATGTGCGGTTGACCGTCTACGGCACGCTGCTGTTGCTGGTGGTGGGGTTCGTGGTCCTGGCTGCCTTCGAGTGGGACCGCCCCGAAACCCTCGGTGACCTGCCGGTGGGCGGCAAGGTCCTGGGTGCTCTGGGGTTGAGCGTGTTCCCCCGTACGGCCGGGTTCAACAGCATCGACTACGGGGCGGCCTCCTCGGAGTCGCTGCTGGTGACCAATGTGCTGATGTTCATCGGCGGCGGCAGCGCCGGCACCGCCGGCGGCATCAAGATCACCACCTTCCTGGTGCTGGCCTACGCGATCTGGAACGAGGTCCGCGGCCACGCCCAGGTCACCATCGGGCCGCGCTCGATCAGTTCCTCCGTGCAACGCCAGGCGCTGTCCGTGGCGCTGCTCGGTGTCGCCGCGGTCGTCCTGGGCACGGTGGCGCTGCTCGTGCTGACCGACCACGGCCTGGAGACCGCCTTGTTCGAGTGCGCCTCCGCCTTCGCCACCGTGGGGTTGTCCATGGGCATCACCGGGGACCTGCCCGCCAGTGCCGAGCTGGTGCTGATCGCCTTGATGTTCATGGGGCGCGTGGGGACCATCACCATCGCCGCGTCCCTGGCCCTGCGCACCCAGCGCCGTCTCTTCCGGGTGCCCGAAGAGCGCCCCATCATCGGGTGACCGGACCTGCTCCCCGCACGGCCGGCAGCTCGCCTCAGGAGATCACGGGGAACCGCCAGAGCTCGGTGGATGCACAGAAAAGATTTGGGGCCAGCCGCGCGGGGCAGGTGACCGGTGTGGCCGGGCCGGTGCCCGGTGGCTACGCTCGCTTCCGGGCCCTGGCAACGTTTCACTGCTACCTGGTCCCATCTGGAGGAGGACACCGTGGTCACAGGCAGCCACACCCCGCACCCCAGCACCAGGCACGCCGCCGACGAGCCCGGGGGTGGGCTGATCCGGCATGCCCGGGTGGTGGTGGCCGTATCGGGAGGCGCGGAGTCCGAGGGGCTGATCGAGCGCGGGCTGCTAACCGCGGTACGGATGCCCGGGGCCGAGCTGATGGCCGTGCACGTGGCCGGGGACGCCCGCCGGGGCGACCTCGAGGGCGGTGCTGAGCTGCTGACCCGTTGGCGACCGATGGTGGAGGCCGGCGGGGGCACCTGGCACACGGTGCTGGGCGAGGACGTGGCCGATGCCCTGGTGGGCTTCGCCCGCAGCGTCCAGGCCACCCACGTGGTGATCGGCACCGCGCGAGGCCGACACCTGGACGGATTCCTGCGTCCGGGCATCCCGACCCGGCTCCTGGACGCCTCTGATGACTTGGATGTGCTCCTGGTACCGCACGCCGCCGGCCGATCACGCACGATCCGGCGTCAACGTTTCGCCCCCTTGGGGCTCGCCCGTCGTGCGTCCGGCTGGGCCCTGGCCCTGCTCGGGCCGATCGCCCTGACCGCAGGATTCCTCCAGGCCGGCACCGGGACAGACACGATCACCCTGGATTTCCTGTCCCACCTCACAGTGGTGGTGTTCGTGGCGATCCTGGGCGGGTGGTGGCCGGCAGTGACGGCCGCGCTGCTGAGCACGATGCTGCTCAACTGGTTCTTCACCCCGCCCACCGGGCAATGGATCATCCACGAACCGCTCAACGTCGTGGCCCTGGGACTGTTCCTGCTGGTGGCCGCCGGAGTCGCCCGGGTCGTGGACATCGAGGCGAGGCGCACCACCGAGGCCGGACGCGCCCGCCACCAGGCGGCCACCCTGTTCGAACTGGCCGGCGGAGTGATCCGGGAGGGCCTGAGCGTGCCGGCGCTGCTGGAGCGCCTGCGCCGCACCTACGACCTGCAGGCCGTCGCCCTGACCGCCCACGTCCCCACCCCGACGGACCCGCAGGCGTGGACCGTCCTTGCTGGCTCCGGGGAACCGGTTCCGGAACCGGGCACCTGTGACAACACCGTCGTCGTCGACGACCACCACCTCCTGCTGATCAACGGCTTCCCCCAGGAGGCCTCGGACCAGGGTGTGCTGGAGGCCTTCGCCGGGAGGATCGCGGCCGTACTGCAGCAGCAGGAACTCACCGAGGCCCGCCTGGCCGCCCAGGAACTGGCGGCCGGCAACGCGATGCGCACCGCGCTGCTGGCGGCCGTCTCCCACGACCTGCGCACGCCGCTGGCCGGGATCAAGGCCTCGGTCTCGAGCCTGCGAATGGAGGACGTGGTGCTCAGTGCGGAGGACACCGCCGAGCTGCTGGCCACCATCGAGGAATCCGCCGACCAGCTGACCGAGCGGATCGAGGACCTGCTGGACATGAGCCGTATCCAGGCCGGTGACCTTCTGGTGCACCGCACTGCTCTGGAGCTCGAGGACCTCGCCGCGGCCGCGGTGCACAGCCTCGGCGCCACCGGTGAGCCCCGGGTGCATCTGGAGATCCCGGCCGGTTGCCCGCCGGTGGCCGGGGACCACGGGCTGCTCGTGCGCGTGATCGCCAATCTCGTGGAGAACGCCCTGAAGCACAGCCGCAACGGCCCCGTGCTGATCCGGGCCGTGCCCGGGACCGACGCGGTGGACCTGCACGTGATCGATCACGGCCCCGGCGTGCCGGATACGGACAAGGAGACGATCTTCCGCCCTTTCCAACGTCTGGGAGACCGTGACACCACCACCGGGGTCGGGCTGGGCCTGGCCGTGGCCCGCGGACTGGCCGAGGGCATGGGCGGGCGCGTGCACGCCACAGACACCCCCGGTGGGGGGCTGACCATGGTCCTCACCCTCCCCGCCGCACCCACCGGCCGCGGCGCCGAGGCGGAGGGCACCCTCGTCCACGACCCCGGCGGCGGCGTGGACGACGAGTCGGACCAGGAGGTGCCGACGTGAGCCCCAGCGTGCTTGTCGTCGAGGACGACCCCCAGATCGCCCGGGCCCTGCTGGTGAACCTCAAGGCCCGCGGCTACCGCACCCACCGGGCCGCCACCGGCCACCACGCCCTGCAACTGGCCGCTGACGAGCACCCCGACGTGGTGCTGCTGGACCTGGGACTGCCCGATCTGGAGGGCCGTGAGGTCATCGACGGGATCCGGGGCTGGTCCACGGTGCCGATCATCGTGGTTTCCGCCCGGGGCGAGTCCCACAGCAAGGTCGATGCCCTGGACCGCGGGGCCGATGACTACATCACCAAGCCCTTCGCCATGGACGAACTCCTCGCCCGCCTGCGCGCGGCCCTGCGCCGAGCCCACCCCGATCCGGGCCAGGCCCAGGTGGAGACCACCGACGGGCGGGTGCGCATCGACCTGGCCACCCGCACCGTCACCGTCATCGGTGAACCCGTCCGGCTGACCAAGCTCGAGTGGCGCCTGCTGGAGGTTCTCGCCCGCAATCCGCACCGGCTGATCGGACGCACCGAGCTGCTCACCACCGTGTGGGGACCCGAGTACGGGGAGGAAACCAACTACCTGCGCGTCTACATGTCCCAGCTCCGCGCCAAGCTCGAGCCCGACCCCTCCCACCCCCGGTACTTCCGCACCGAACTCGGCATGGGTTACCGCTTCACCCCCTGACCGCACCCGCCCGACACCGGTCACGACGACGCCGACCCTGTTAGAGCTGCATTAAGAAACGCCCCACTCATCCGAGGCGGGTGTGTACTGGCAGCAGGCCCTGGGGCCCGACCAGCGGCCACGGGCGAAAGGACACGGCGTGGAACAACTCCCTGCATGCCACCATCCGTATCCGCCCGGCACCCCGCAGCCGGGCGTCGTCTCCACGGCCACGAGTGGCACCGCCGACGGGGCACGATCGGAGCACTGCCATGGATAGCATGGCGACACCCGAGCGAGCCGGAGTGGTGCTGCGCCATCCGGAGCGCCCCATTCCTTCCCGGCGGCGCCTGTTGGTGTCGACGGCCCCGGCGATGGTCGCCCTCGTCCTCACCGGGCTGATCACGATCTGGTGGGCCGGACGGAGCGACAGCGGCCCGCAGTGGTTTGCCCTGGCCTGGATTTCGATCATGGGAATTGCCTGGCTCGTCCTGAGCACCACCCGGGCCCCACGACCGCTCCTGGCACACACTGGCCAAGGCGTCGACATCGCGGCCGCCCGGAACACAGCGCTGCGGGCACATCGATTGCCCAGCTCATCCTCGATGCGCATCGGCGCAGCGGTCCGCTCCTGCGCCCAGCTCGAGAACATGGCATTGCTGGCAACAGCCGGGGCGACCGCCGTGGCCGGGGCCATGCTGCGCCCCGGTCTGCCGTGGCTGCCCGTCCTCACCACCGTGGGCGTGCTCACCGCCACCGCACTTCTCCCGGCCGGGCGATCCTGGGCGTATCTGCGACTGCACGAACACCACGCCCACCGACCTGTTTACTGATCCCGCGCTCAAGGGCCCGAAGTACCGCGTCACACCGCGGAAGTGAAGCAAATCCGGCCGAATAGAATTTGGGGCGAATAGGGCAATGCCCGCGCCTCAGTGACCGGTAGCGGGCCTTATGTCAGGTCAAGCACGGCATATTAGCGGTTTCCGCACATCATGAGGTTTCGGGTAATCCCTCCAGTGCTCCCCCGAGGTGCTCCTCGCCTGGGCCGATTCCGCGTAAGCACCACAGGGCGCCGGGTCGTGCATGGTGTGGAGAAATCTTAGTCCATTTATCTTCTGACGTCGGCATTCACTGGCGGTGATTGCGCTGCACGCAATCTGTGTGCGAGTACCGCAATCGGATTCAGGAGCCTGAGAACGGTGCCATGAACCACGACTGCGAGAACGTGCGGTTCGCTCCCGTCGACGGGCATGCCCCCTGGTCCTGAGGCGCTCCTGGCCAGTCCCTTGGACGGACGGGTTTCTCAGCAGTCGGCGAAGGACTTCTCGCCGATGTCGATCTGGGCCCGGCGCAATGTCGCGCTGAGCCTCGCGGACTTCTCTTCAGGCGCCAACAGTCCCGTTGACCTGCGATCACCGAAGAACCGGATAACGCGTTTCCTCATCAATGGGATTTGGGGTCTCCCGGCACATACTGTCTACGGGCTGACCAGCGACTGTGCAGCCGCGCCCTCGGACCTCGCCTCGCCCGCCCCGCGGACAAGCCAGATCCGGCCACCTATCCGTGCATCAGCCCCCAACCTCGGCGTCACGACTGAATCTGGTCGAGGTGTGGTTCGGCATCATGGGACGCCATACCCTGCACAGGACCGGCGTCGTCTCGGTGCCCGAGCTCAACGCTGAGATCCGAGCCTTCGTCACCGGATGGGACGACCGCTGTCATCCCTTCGTGTGGACCAAAAGCAGCACCAAGATCCACATGAAAGCCAACCGCCCAACGACTTCAAGGACGGGCCGCTAGCCTAGAGTGGCGGTGAAACCGGAATTCCAGCCGGGACCGGCTCGCCGCCCCGGCACACCAGGAGACGACCATGAGCACCCCGCGCCTCTCGCCCGGCGACAGCCGCTCCCTGCGCTCGAGGGGGTGCTGATCGTGACCATCGAGGCGCGCATCCAGGCTCGCTACGCGGACCTTTCCCCCCAGGAGAGGCGGGCGGCGGACCTGATTCTCGACCGTCTCGACGATCTCGCCCTGTACAGCTCTGCGGAGCTGGCTGAGATGAGCGGGGTGTCTCCGGCGACCCTGTCCCGCTTCTACCGGCGCTTGGGCTTCGAGTCCTTCACTGAGGTCAAGGAAATGGCGCGCAACCTGCGGGATCAAGGCGTCCCGGTTGGACCGGACACCGACCCGGAACGGGCTCAGCATTTGGACCAAGAGATGAAGAATCTCCGGCGGGTCTTCGAGGGCGCAGAGGACCGGCTCTCCCAGATGGTGAGCTCGATCGCGCAAGCTTCCACGGTGCTCGTGGTGGGTCTGCGCAATAGCTACCCGGTGGCCCTCCACCTGAAGCAGCAGCTCCAGCAGGCGCGCCCCCGGATCCGCCTCGCACCATTACCTGGCCAGACGCTCAGCGAGGAGCTCGTGGACCTTGGCCGGGGGGACGTCGTAGTGCTGGTGGGCTTTCGCCGCCGTCCGCGCGGATTCGGAACACTCGTGGAGGTGTGTGCCGCCACCGGAGCGCAGGTGCTGCTGCTGGCCGACGGCACAGCTCGTCGGTATGCGGCCTCCGCGGACCTGTGGCTGGAGTGCCCCCTGGACAGCACTGGACCGTTCGATTCGTACGCTACGGCCATGAGTGTGGTCGCAGCACTGGCGGACGGGGTGCTCGCCGCGGCGGGGCAAGCGGGACGGCAACGGGTGAACCGCACCGCCGAGCTCTACGATCGGTTGGACGAGCTCGATCTCCGGTGACTCGCCCTCGGCTCGGTCACTGTTGGAGCGAAGCACTTGCCCTCTCGAATCGCTGAGGGCCGAGGACCGGGCAATTTGTCGGCCGGCCTGTAACGAGCAGCGCGGCGGAGAGTCCGGAGTGTATGGGGGCTTAGGCGTTGTGGAACGGTTGTGCGGGCTGGGACGATGACTGGTCGGGGCGAGACTGGTCGCCGACCTGGTGAAGCTTGATGAGATTGGTAGATCCTGGCACGCCGGGAGGGGAACCGGCTGCCATGACCACCAGGTCCGTAGGTGCGGCCAGTTCCTTACCTAAGAGCATGGCGTCGATGTGGGCAGTCATGGCATCGGTGTGTGCAGGAGTCGGATCGAGCATGGGATGGACACCCCATGCAAGGGTCAGCTGATTGCGCACATCCTGGGCGGGGGTGAAGGCGTAGACCGGTCGGATGGGACGTAGTCGGGAGAGCCTGCGGGCGGAGTCGCCGGTTTGAGTGAATGTGCAGATGGAGTGTGCCTGGAGGTGGTTGGCGACCTCTACCGCGCCCAGCGTAATGGCCCCGCCGCGGGTTTGAGGCGTGCTGCCTAAAGATGGGATGCGCTCCAGTCCATGGGCTTCGGTGGAGGTAATGATGCGGGCCATCGTCTGTACCGCGTCCATCGGATAGGCGCCCACGCTGGTCTCCCCAGAAAGCATGACCGCATCTGCGCCGTCGAGGACCGCGTTGGCGCAATCGGAAGCCTCTGCGCGGGTGGGCCGGGGGCTGTCGATCATGGATTCAAGGACCTGGGTGGCCACGATGACCGGTTTGGCCCAGCGCCGGGCCAGCTCGATGGCGCGTTTTTGTACTACAGGCACTTGTTCCAGCGGCAGTTCCACGCCCAGGTCGCCGCGGGCGACCATGAGGGCGTCGAAGGCATCAATGATGTCTTCGAGGGCGTCCACGGCCTGAGGCTTTTCGATCTTCGCGATTACTGGAACTCGTCGGCCTTCTTCGTCCATGATTTCGTGGACCCGCCCGATGTCGGAGGCGTCGCGAACGAAGGACAGTGCGATGAAGTCGGCGCCCCGGCGCAGCGCCCAGCGCAGGTCCTGCTCGTCCTTGTTCGACAGTGCAGGAATATTGACCGGTACGCCTGGCAGGTTGATTCCCTTGTTGTTCGACACCGCCCCTGCGACCGTCACCTCGGTGACGACTTCGTGCTCGGTGACGTCGGTGGCCCGCAGGGCGACTTTGCCGTCGTCAATCAGCAGCGCATCCCCGACGTGGACATCCTGGGGCAGGCCTGTGAAGGTGGTGGAGCAGATGTCGCGGGTGCCTTCGACGTCCCGAACGGTGATCGTGAACCTGTCGCCGACGGCCAGGTGGTGGGGGCCGTCGATGAAGCGTCCCAGACGGATTTTTGGTCCCTGCAGGTCCGCCATGATGCCCACGTCGCGGCCCAGTTCGGCGGCGGCTGTGCGGATGTTGAGGTAGGTGGTGTCGTGAACCTGGTGGTCGCCATGGCTCATGTTCAGGCGCGCCACATCGACCCCTGCCTCCAACAGGGCCCGGGTCTGG
This sequence comes from Kocuria rhizosphaericola, assembly GCF_044462205.1. Taxonomy (NCBI): domain Bacteria; kingdom Bacillati; phylum Actinomycetota; class Actinomycetes; order Micrococcales; family Micrococcaceae; genus Kocuria; species Kocuria rhizosphaericola. The sequence goes on from NZ_JBISWK010000115.1 coordinate 12,033, forward strand.
GCGTAGCTGGCAACGGCCGGGCCAAAGGTAGCAACGATCTTCGCTCGTCTCATCGGAATTCCTGTCATTGGTGCGATGGGTGGCGGGGTAGCTGGCTTGGCTGATGAGCGTGATCTTCCCTGATCCTCCTGTCAGGGCATGCGATGCCGATGGGCCGGAGGCCTCGGCGCCGGCGAGACGGTCGGACGGGCACCTCTATGGTGGCGAGGAGGCTCCTCGCCGACCTCGATCACGCCTGCGGGGCGTCGTGAGGGAACAAGGTGCTGGGTGTTGAGGAGATCGGAGCTAACTGCGAGCACTGAAGCTGCTCGTCATTGCATAGAGCTCTCGGATTGGTTCCGTTCAGACTTCCAGCCGTTGCCTGAGGATCTTGACGTGGCCTTCGGCCTGGACGTTGTATTCGGTGGAGATGAGAGTGCCGTCCTCATCGATGACGAAGGTGGAGCGCAACGGGCCGATCCGGGTTTCCCCGTCGATCGTCTTCTCGCCCCATGCGCCCCACGCCTGGGCGGCCTGCCCGTCAGGGTCGGAGAGCAGGCGATAGGGAAGGTGGTACTCCTGCGCGAAGCGGTGCAGGGTTTTGGGATCGTCCCCCGAGACACCGAGCACGGTGTACCCCAGGTGCTGGAGCGAGGCCAGATTGTCTCGGAAGTCGCAGGCCTCGGAGGTGCAGCCGGGGGTGAAGGCCTTCGGGTAGAAGTAGACGATCACCTTCCGGCCACGCAAGTCGGCGATCCGCACCTGATTCCCCTCGTGGTCGATGAGCGTGAGGTCCGGTGCGGTGGCGCCGGTGAGGATCTGCTGGGTCATGGGCTCTCCTGATGTGGTGGATCGTCGAAGCGAGCCGGCACGTTCGTCCGCTCCGGCTTCTGAAAGACCTGGTTATGGGTGGCGTCGAGCAGCGACGCGGCCTACCACCGCGCCGACGCAGGCCGAAGACACCGCGAGCACCCACAGCGGGGTGATTCGGCGGTGCCGGTGCAACGGACGGCTGAGGTCGGGGTCGCAGTCGATGGCGGTGTAGTCGAAGAAAGACGCGGGTGCAGTCGACGGCGAGGTGTGGTTCACGGGGCCCCCTAGGTTCACGGTATGAAATAAATATTTCATACCGTGAAATCTACTAAACCTCGTGCGCGGGGTCAAGAGAGTCCCTGCAAAATCGGAGAACGCCCTCGAAGGGATGCAGGGCAACTGGGTCGGCGGGCTGCGGCTACCTTCCGGGCGGGGCCCGCAGGGGGCACAGCCAGCGGCTTGATTTCCGTGTCGGGCTGTTCGCCGTGTGGCCGTGAGAACCATCCCGGATGTCCCCGTGAACCAGGTGACTTCACCCCCCTGCCGCCATGTCCGGGTGGTCCGGTACGACCGGGCAGCGGGGGCGGTGCGGTTGTGCTGGTTGCCACCGAGGGAGTCAACCGAGGGAGTCAAGGGAGCCTTTGGTGATGAACTTGTCGATGAGATTCCAGGTTCTTGGCTATGGCCGAGTGTGCCATTGCGGGTGGTGGCTATCCGGATGTTCCTGCTGGGCAACAGGGCATCAGCTGGTGTGTCCGCTCGGCATGGCGTCGAGATGTCGGTGTTGAGCTGGAGCCGGCCGACGCTTGCTTCCAGGGCAGTGGTCCCGGAGCTGCGGAGCTCAGGACATTTCCACTGTTGTTCCTGGTCTCGAGACAAGCCCGTCATCCCCTCCCGACGAACGGCATGCCCGAGGCCGTGAGCACCAGCGAGTTGACGGTGGCCGACGCCGGGAGCTCGGCCATCATCAGCACCGCCCGCCCCACATCCTCGACCGGGAAGCTCGGCTCGGGCCGCAGCGTCCCGTCGGCCTGCAGCGCACCGCTGTCCGTGCCCAGTCCCGCCAGCAGCTCCGTGGCCGCGTTGCCGATGTCGATCTGCCCGCAGCTGATGCCGTGGGGACGTCCGTCCAGGTGCAGGGACCGGGTGAGGCCCGTGACCGCGTGCTTGCTCGTGGTGTAGGCCACGGACAGCGGCCGCGGCGCGTGCGCGGAGACCGAGCCGTTGTTGATGATGCGCCCGCCGCGCGGGTGCTGCTCCTTCATGATCCGGAAAGCCTGCGCGGAGCACAGGAACGTGCCCGTGAGGTTCACCTGGAGGGTGCGCTGCCAGTCGGCCGGGTCGATCTGGTCCACCTCGCCACGCGGACCGAAGGTGCCCGCGTTGTTGAACAGGACGTCGATCCGCCCGGTGAGCCGCTCGACGTCGCGGAACGCCGCGGACACACTGTCCGGGTCGGCAACGTCCACGCACACGACGTGCGCCCCGGCAGCACCGGCCGCGCTCTCCTCGAGCGCGTGGCGACGGCGTCCGGCGAGCACCACCACCCAACCGGCCGCCAGGAAGGCACGGGCGACAGCCCGGCCGATCCCCGAACCGGCGCCGGTCACCACGGCCACCCCGTGCTCCGCATTCTCGTGCACCGACTCCCGTCCCGACCCCTCTGTCGCCGCCTGCATTTTTGCCTCCTTGGTCGTAGCACTCGCACCGGCCCCGGGTCCGTCTTTGACGGTTAAAGTCCGTTCACCCCATTGACATCTGGCTTGTGAGCCAGTTCACTGTACATAGTGAAATGGTTGTTTCATATTACGAAACTATGACGAAGACGCAAGGCACACTCTATGAAGCTCACCGAGTTCAACTCCCTCAGCCGGGAACAGGCCGCCGGCGCGGTCCGCCCGGCCCTCGATGTCCCGCGGTGGCTCGAGGCCGTGGTCGACGCCCGGCCCTACTGGCACCATGCGGCCCTCCTCGAAGCCGCGCGCACGGCCGCGGATCCGTTCACGCCCGAGGAGATCGAGCAGGCCCTGTCCCACCACCCGAGGATCGGTGAGCGCGCCGAGGGGTCAGCCCGGGAGGCGGAGCTCTCCCGTGCAGAGCAGTCTGCGGTGGATCCTGCGGACGAAAACGTCCAGGGCCGCCTGCGGGAGGGCAACGCCGTCTACGAGCAGAGGTTCGGGCGCGTCTTCCTCGTCCGGGCCGCCGGCCGCACCCCGCACGAGATCCTTGAGAATCTCTCCGCCCGCCTGACCAACGACCCCGAGACGGAACAGGCCGTGGTCGCCGAGCAGCTGCGCCAAATCGCTCTCCTCCGACTCGAAGGACTCGTCACCCCATGAGCTTCGTCACCGCCCATGTCCTCGACGCCGTCGCCGGCGCTCCCGCCCGGGACCTCACCGTGGTCCTCGAGACCGCCGACGGCACCCACCTTGCGACCGCCAGCACGAACGCCGACGGACGCGTGCCCGATCTGGGCCCACAGACCCTGGAATCCGGCGACTACCGGATCACCTTCCGCACGGGAGAGTACTTCGCCGGCCGCAACCAGCCGACGTTCTACCCGCTCGTGACGGTGACCTTCACGGTGCAGGCCGAGGAGGGGCACTACCACGTGCCCCTGCTGCTGAGCCCGTTCGCCTTTTCCACCTACCGGGGCAGTTGACCCAGGAGTTGGCGGGTCCGCCCGCCTTCGACCGCCCCACCAGTAGAGAACGCCTTCCTGAAGGAGCTTTCGTCATGACCGACGTCATCACCGACGCCACCACCGGAACGGACACCGTCGTCCTGGGCAGCAACCAGTACGGCAAGGCCGAGAACCACGTCGTGCGCGTCAACCGGGACACCGACCGGCACGAGATCCGCGACCTGGTCGTCACCTCGCAGCTGCGTGGCGACCTGGAAGCCGTCCACACCGAGGGCGACAACGCCCACTGCGTGCCCACGGACACCCAGAAGAACACCGTCTTCGCCTTCGCCCAGAAGCACGGGATCACCTCCCCCGAGGCGTTCCTGCTCACACTCTCCGAGCACTTCACCGGAGAGTTCGACTGGATCACCGGCGGCCGCTGGGCCGCCGAGGAGCACGCGTGGAAGCGCATCGACGACCACGACCACTGCTTCGTGCAGCACAAGGACGAGGTGCGCACCGCCGTGGTCGTCGCCGACGGCGACTCGCAGACCGTCATCTCCGGGTTCAAGGACCTCACGGTCCTGAAGACCACGCAGTCCGGGTTCACCGGGTACCCGAAGGACCGGTACACGACGCTGCCCGAGACGGAGGACCGGATCATGTCCACCGACATCGCGACGCGCTGGCGCTACAACACCACCGACGTGGACTTCGACGCCGTCCACGAGGACGTCAGGCGCATCATCCTCACGAAGTTCACCGACCACTACTCCAGGGCCCTGCAGGAGACCCTCTACCTCATGGGCCGGGCCGTCATCGAGGCCCACCCGGAGATCGACGAGATCAAGTTCTCCTGCCCCAACAAGCACCACTTCGTCTACGACCTCGGCTTCTGCGACCTGCCGAACGACAAGGAGACCCACTGGGCGGCCGACCGGCCCTACGGCCTCATCGAGGCCACGATCCTGCGCAAGGGCGCTCCGGAGAATGAGCACGCCTGGATGGGCATCGCCGGCTTCTGCTGAGCCCTGCACCACCCGGGGGGTCCGC
>NZ_JBISWK010000116.1:0-3021 GCF_044462205.1 Kocuria rhizosphaericola
ACCCCCACTCTCCACTTTCCTCGCTTTTCCTGCTTTCCTTCCCACTCCCACAGGATGGACACCATGACCAGGTCCCAGACCGCTGAGCGAACGGCACCCACTCGTCCGGAAGACGAGCACCTCGGCATCGGCAGCAGCTTCGGCTACGGCCTTCAGCACGTGCTCACCATGTACGGCGGCATCATCGCACCACCGCTCATCATCGGCGGCGTCGCCGGGGTGAGCCCCCAGGAGCAGGGGCTGCTCATCGCGGCGTGCCTGTTCGTCGGCGGTCTCGCCACGATCCTGCAGTCCTTCGGCATCCGGTTCTTCGGCTCGCAGCTGCCCCTCGTGCAGGGCACGTCGTTCGCCAGCGTCGCCACCATGACCGCGATCGTCCAGGGCGAGGGAGGGATCCAGGCGGTCTTCGGCGCGGTCATCGCGTCCGCCGCCCTCGGCTTCCTCATCACACCCTTCTTCGCCAGCATCGTGCGCTTCTTCCCGCCGGTGGTCACCGGCGTGGTGATCACGGCCATCGGCCTGACCCTGTTCCCGGTGGCCGCCCGCTGGGCCATGGGCGGCAACGCGCAGGCGCCCGGGTACGGCTCCGTGGGAAACCTCGGACTGGCCGGGCTGACCCTGCTGATCATCCTGCTGCTGTCCAAGGTGGGCAGCGCCGCGATCTCAAGGCTGTCCATCCTCATCGGCCTGGTGCTGGGCACGGTCATCGCGGCGCTCCTGGGCAAGGCGGACTTCAGCCAGGTGCTCACCGGGGACATCTTCGCCGTTCCGCAGCCTCTGGCGTTCGGTCCTCCCGTGTTCGAGGTGGCCGCGATCATCTCCATGTTCATCGTGGTCCTGGTGATCCTCACGGAGACGACCGCCGACATCATCGCGGTCGGCGAGATCGTGGACACCGAGGTCGACAAGAAGCGCATCGCCGACGGCCTGCGCGCGGACATGGCCGCCTCGACGCTCGCCCCGCTGTTCAACGGCTTCACCCAGAGCGCCTTCGCCCAGAACGTCGGCCTCGTGGCGATCACCGGGGTGAAGAGCCGTTTCGTGGTCACCGCCGGGGGCGTCATCCTGGTGGTCCTCGGACTGCTGCCCGTCCTCGGCCGGGTCGTGGCCGCGGTGCCTCCGCCGGTCCTCGGAGGCGCCGGCATCGTGCTCTTCGGCAGCGTGGCCGCCTCCGGCATCCGGACCCTGGCCAAGGTGGACTACAAGAACGGTTTCAACCTGATCATCGTGGCCACGTCCATCGGCTTCGGCATGCTGCCCATCGCCGTCCCGGAGATCTACGGGAACTTCCCGGGCTGGTTCGAGACCATCTTCCACTCGGGCATCAGCTCAGCCGCGGTGATGGCCGTGCTGCTGAACCTGCTGTTCAACGAGTTCCGCGCCGGCAATCCCCCCAAGGGCCAGGTATCGGTCTTCGCCCAGGCGAACGTCCGGGCGGTGCGCTACGAGAGCCTCGAGCACCTCCAGGACCACCTCCAGGAGGGCGACACCATCAAGGACGGCAAGCTCGTGGACTGCGAGGGCAACGAGGTGCCGGTGATCACCGCCGCGGGCGAGATCGTCGACACCCGGATCTGCAAGCCCCAGGACGGCCGCAGCGGCTCGTCCGCGCACTGAGCACCGGCACCGAGCCACCGTCGACCTCCTGCGGCGCCGGGGACCCCGGCGCCGCAGGAAGTCGGCCGGACATGTCTCTTCTCCACCCCTGACTACTGAGAAAGAGTTGACGTGAATTCTGAGCACCTGGTCGAGATCCGCAGCCGGCAGACCCCCGGTTCCCCGAACAGCACGTCGGAGGACGCCGCACAGTGGCTGGGCTCGTTCGAGGACCTCATCGAGAAACAGGTGCGGGAGCGGGCGCACTACCTCCTGCAGGCGTCAGCACCACGGTCCGACGCCCAGGGCGTGGGCGTGCCGATGGTCACCACCACGGACTACGTGAACACGGTCCCCGTGGACCAGGAGCCGGAGTTCCCCGGCGACGAGGAGATCGAACGCCGCTACCGGGCGTTCCTGCGGTGGAACGCGGCTGTGCTGGTCCACCGGGCCCAGCGCCCCGAGATCGGCGTGGGCGGGCACATCTCCACCTACGCCGGTGCGGCCACCCTCTACGAGGTGGGCCTCAACCACTTCTTCCGCGGCCCCGACCACCCCGGCGGCGGGGACCAGGTCTTCTTCCAGGGCCATGCCTCCCCGGGGATGTACGCACGGGCCTACCTGGAGGGCCGGCTCACCGAGGAGCAGCTGGACGGGTTCCGGCAGGAGAAGTCCAAGGCCCCGCACGGGCTGCCCTCCTACCCGCACCCCCGCAACATGCCGGACTTCTGGCAGTTCCCCACCGTGTCCATGGGCATCGGCCCGATGAACGCGATCTACCAGGCGCAGTTCAACCGCTACCTGCACAACCGCGGCATCAAGGACACCTCCGACCAGCAGGTCTGGGCGTTCCTGGGCGACGGCGAGATGGACGAGCCGGAGTCGCGCGGGCTGCTGCAGCTGGCCGCCAACGACAAGCTCGACAACCTCACCTTCGTGGTCAACTGCAACCTGCAGCGCCTGGACGGGCCGGTGCGCGGCAACGGCAAGATCGTCCAGGAGCTCGAGGCCTTCTTCCGCGGCGCCGGCTGGAACGTCGTCAAGGTCCTCTGGGGCCGCGAGTGGGACCAGCTGCTCGCCAAGGACGAGGACGGCGAGCTCGTGCGGATCATGAACGAGACCCTCGACGGCGACTTCCAGACCTACAAGGCGGAGTCCGGCGGGTTCATCCGCGACCACTTCTTCGGCAAGTCCCCGGCCACCAAGGAGCTCGTCGCGGACATGTCCGACGACGAGATCTGGGAGCTCAAGCGCGGCGCGCACGACTACCAGAAGGTCTACGCCGCCTACAAGGCCGCGACCGAGCACGAGGGCCAGCCGACCGTGGTCCTGGCGCAGGGCGTCAAGGGCTACGGGCTGGGCAGCCACTTCGAGGCCCGCAACGCGACCCACCAGATGAAGAAGCTGACCATGGAGGACCTCAAG
>NZ_JBISWK010000117.1:0-19202 GCF_044462205.1 Kocuria rhizosphaericola
GGCCGTCCCGGGACGGGCCGGCGCACCGGACGCGTCCGCGCCGCCGGCCCTGAGCGTGCGCGGCCTCGTCCGGGTCTTCGGCCGCCCCGGCACCCCGGAGGCCAAGGTCGCGGTGGACCGCGTGGACCTCGACGTCCCCCGCGGCTCCTTCTTCGGCCTCGTGGGGCGCAACGGCGCCGGCAAGACGACGATGCTGTCCATGGCGACCGGCCTCCTCCGCCCGACGGCGGGCACCGCCCGCGTGGCCGGTGTCGACGTCTGGGCCGAGCCGCGGCGGGCCAAGCAGCTCATGGGGGTGCTGCCGGACGGGCTGCACCTGTTCGACCGGCTCACGGGACGTCAGCTCGTCACCTACTCCGGTCTGCTGCGCGGCATGGACCGCACGGTCGTGGCCGAGCGCACGGAGGACCTGCTGCGGGTCATGGACCTGCTCCCCGACGCCGGGACGCAGGTCCAGGACTACTCCGCCGGCATGACCAAGAAGATCGCGCTGGCCGGCGCCCTCATCCACGCCCCGAGCCTGCTGGTCCTCGACGAGCCGTTCGAGTCGGTCGACCCCGTCTCGGCCGCGAACATCCGCGAGATCCTGCACGGCTTCGTGTCCGCGGGCGGGACCGTGGTGGTCTCCAGCCACGTCATGGACCTCGTGCAGCGGATGTGCGACCACGTCGCCGTGATGGACCGCGGCCGGGTGCTGGCGGCCGGGACGGTCGACGACGTCCGGGTCGGGGCCACGCTCGAGGACCGGTTCGTCGAGCTGGTCGGCGGACGCCGGGAGACGGGGGAGGGGCTCTCGTGGCTGCGCCCGGAGTGAGCCGGGACCTCGCCCCGGCCCCGGGAGGCCTCGACCCCGCCGGGGCCGGCACGAGCGCCCTGGCCGGGCGGCTCGTGGGCCTGAAGGCGAGGCTCCTCGTCAACACCCTGACCCGCAGCACCTGGGTGCTCGTGGGGACGGTGCTGGGCGCCGCCTACTTCCTGTTCCTGCTGGGCCTGGCCGTGGTCGCGCTCTTCCTCCTCGGCCGCCAGGACCTGTCCGTGGTGCGCACCGTGCTCGTACTGGCCGGGACGGCGGCCACGCTGGCCTGGTGGCTGCTGCCCGTCCTCGCGGCGCGCGCCGACGCCACGCTGGACCCCGCCCGCCTCGCCGTGTTCCCCCTCTCCGTGGGCCAGGTCCAGTGGGGCCAGGCGCTCGGCGCGCTCGTCGGCGTGCCGGGCGCGCTCACCACCGTCGCGCTGCTCGCCACGGTGAGCTCCTGGCGCTCGTCCGCGGCGGCGCTGGTCGCGGCCCTCCTGTGCGTGCCGCTCGCGCTGGCCCTCGTGGTCGCCGGTTCCCGGTGCGTCACGGCCCTCGCCGTCGGCCTCGGCCGCCGCCGCCGGCTCACGGAGCTGGTCTCGCTGGCCGCGCTCGTGGCGCTGGTGCTGCTCGGCCCGATCGTCACGGGTCTGCTGAGCGGGCTGGAGCGGCTGTGGGACCGGCTGCCGCAGTACGCCGGCGTGCTGGCGTGGACGCCGGCCGGAGCCGTCTGGGCGGTCCCGGCGGACGTCGCCGCGGGTCGCTGGGCTTCCGCGTCCGCCCGCCTGGCCGTCACGGTCCTGACGGTCGCCGCCCTCGTCCTCGTCTGGCGGGTCGCGCAGGAGCGGGCGCTGACCAGCACGGCCGGCCGGCGGACCGCGGCCCGGCACGAGGGCGCCGCCGGCGCGGGGCTGTTCGACCTCGTGCCCCGGCGTCCGTGGGCGGCCGTCGCGGCGCGGTGCCTGGTCTACTGGGTCAGGGACCCCCGCTACGCGGCAGGCCTGCTCGTCATCCCCGCCCTCGCCGTGCTCATCTGGTTCTCCCGGGACCCCGGGGGCGGGAGCGTCTTCCTGTACGGCCTCGGGCCGATGATCGCGGCGCTGCTCGCCTACCAGATCTCGGGCGACGTGTCCTACGACAACACCGCCCTGCACCTGCACGTCCTCTCCGGCGTGCGGGGCGTCCACGACCGCGCGGGCCGGGTGCTCGCGCTGCTCGTGATCGCCGTGCCGCTCACCGCGCTCGGACTGCTGCTGCCGTTCGCGGTCGAGGGCCGGTGGCAACTGCTGCCCGGGATCGCGGGCACCTCGGTGCTGGCGCTGCTGGGCGGGGCGGGCCTGTCCTCGGTGCTGTCCGCCCGGTACACCTATCCCGTGGCCCCGCCGGGGGCGTCACCGCTGAAGACGCCGCAGGGCTTCACCGTCCTCAACGTCCTGGTGCAGTTCGTGGCGCTGGGGCTCGTCGTCGTGCTCATGCTGCCGGCCGCGGTCCTCCTCCTCGTGCAGCTCTTCACCGGTGACCCCGTGTGGGGCTGGGCGGCGCTCGCCGCCGGGTCGGTGCTGGGACCGCTGCTGTGCTGGGGCGGGATCGTCCTCGGCGGGCGCTGGTACGACCGGCGGGCCCCCGAGCTGCTCCAGGAGGTCGCCCAGTTCCGCTGAGCCGGGCCGGGCGGGCGGCCCCGGGGCACGCGGAGGCGGCGTGATCGGGGTAAACTGGCGTCCATGCATGTCTCAGCGGCGACCACCGGCACCCCGACGAACGGCCTGGACGACAGCCCCTACGGCACCGACCCGGCGCAGCCGGCCGGGGGCACGTCCACGATCGAGCGCGAGGAGACCAGGGAGCTCCAGGAACCGGGCGACCACGAGCGCTTCGCGCACTACGTGCGCAAGGAGAAGATCATGGAGTCCGCCCTCTCGGGCGAGCCCGTGATCGCCCTGTGCGGCAAGGTCTGGGTCCCCGGCCGCGACCCCCAGCGGTTCCCGGTGTGCCCCACCTGCAAGGAGATCTACGACGGCCTGCGCCCCCCGAACGACCAGGGTGACGACCAGGGCTGAGCACCGCCCCGTCGAGCGAGCGCCCGCCGCCGGCGGGCGCTTTTGCGTGGCCCGCCGCCGCGCCCCCTCAGCCACCGCGACCACGAGGCCGCGGGCCCACGAGCGAAAGGACGTCGCCAGAGTGTCCCAGGACGACCAGCTCTCCTTGTTCGGCTCAGCCGCCGCCGACCTCCCCCCGGCCTACCCGGACCGCGCGGCGTGGGGCACCGCCCCCAAGCTGCGCGCCTGGCAGGCGGAGGCGCTGCAGCGCTACTTCGAGACGCAGCCCCGGGACTACATGGCCGTCGCGACCCCCGGGGCCGGCAAGACGACCTTCGCCCTGCGGGTGGCCAAGGAGCTCTTCGACCGCGGCACCGTCAACCGGATCACGGTGGTGACGCCCACGGACCACCTCAAGCGGCAGTGGGCCGACGCCGCGGCCCGCGTGGGCCTGGCCATCGACCCGAACTTCAAGAACGCGGACGGCTCCCACGGCCGGGACTACCTGGGCGCGGCGGTGACCTACTCCCAGGTGGCGATGAAGCCGCTCCTGCACCGGGCCCGCACCGAGGCGGGCCGGACGCTGGTGATCATGGACGAGATCCACCACGCCGGCGACTCCCTGACGTGGGGCGACGGGCTGCAGGAGGCCTTCGACCCCGCCGCCCGCCGGCTCGCCCTGACCGGCACCCCCTTCCGCTCGGACACCGCGCCGATCCCGTTCGTGCGCTACGTGGAGGATGGGGACGGCATCCGCCGCTCGAGCTCCGACTACACCTACGGCTACGGCGACGCGCTCAAGGACCACGTGGTCCGGCCCGTGATCTTTCTCGCCTACTCGGGGCAGATGCGCTGGCGCACCAGCGCGGGCGAGGAGATGGCCGCGGAGCTCGGCGAGGGCTTCACGAAGGACATCACCGCCCACGCGTGGCGCACCGCGCTCGACCCGAACGGGCAGTGGATCCCGTCGGTGCTCCAGGCCGCGGACCAGCGGCTCACGGAGGTGCGGCGCACCGTGCCCGACGCCGGGGCGATGGTCATCGCGACCGACCACCAGGACGCGAAGGCCTACGCGGCGCAGCTGCGCCGGATCACCGGGGAGAACCCCACCGTGGTCCTCTCCGACGACAAGGGCGCCTCGGACCGGATCGACGAGTTCTCCGCGGGGGACAGCCGGTGGATGGTGGCGGTCCGCATGGTCTCCGAGGGTGTCGACGTCCCCCGGCTCGCCGTGGGGGTCTACGCGACGTCGACGTCCACGCCGCTGTTCTTCGCCCAGGCGGTCGGCCGCTTCGTGCGCGCCCGCAAGCGCGGGGAGACGGCCTCCGTCTTCCTGCCGTCCGTGCCGGCGCTGATGCAGCTCGCCAACGAGATGGAGGCCGAGCGGGACCACGCCCTCGACAGGCCCGCCGCGGAGGAGACCGGCCTGCCCGCCGACCCCCTCGAGGAGGGCTGGGACGACGAGCTGCTCGAGGAGGCCAACCGCGAGGAGAAGGCGTCGGCGGCCCTCGCCCAGGGCCGCTTCGAGGCCATCGGCTCGGACGCGTCCTTCCACGGGGTGCTCTTCGACGGCGGCGCCTTCGGCGGCGGCGTGGCGGTGGGCTCGGAGGAGGAGGCGGACTTCCTCGGCATCCCGGGCCTGCTCGAGGCCGACCAGGTCTCGGCGCTGCTGCGGGAGCGGCAGTCCCAGCACGCCCGCCGCCGCCCGGGCGCCGCCCGGGCCCCGGAGCCGGCGGTGCCCGACCACCGGCGGCTGAAGGAGCTGCGCGCCACCCTGTCCAAGAACGTCTCGGCCTGGGCGTCGCGCACCGGCACCCCGCACGGCGTGGTCCACAACGAGCTGCGCCGCGTGTGCGGGGGCCCCGCGGTGGCGCAGGCCAACGAGGTGCAGCTGCAGGCGCGCGTCAAGAAGCTGCAGGACTGGTTCATCGGGCGCAAGTGAGCCGCGCACCGGGGCACGGCCCGCCCGGCAGGGGGCGGGCCGCGTCCGGGCGCGGGTCAGGACCGGACGATCTCGACCCCTGCCTCGGCCATCTCCCGCAGGGCGCGCGCCGTGCTCTCCTCGGCCACGCCGGCCGTGAGGTCCACCAGCACCCGGGTGTCGTAGCCGGCCTCGACGGCGTCCAGAGCGGTCGCGCGCACGCAGTGGTCGGTCGCGAGACCCACGATGTCCACGGCCTCGATCTCGTGCTCCCGCAGCCAGTCGTCGAGGCTCACGTCCGGCTCGTCGTCGACGTCCTCGTCGTCGCCCATCGGCACGTCCGCGTCCGGGGCGAGCAGCCCCTCGAACCCGGAGTAGGCGGCGTCGTGCTCGCCCTTGCGGAACCACGCCTGGATCCAGTCCGTGTCCAGGTCGGCGTGGAAGTGGGCCCCGCGGGACTCGGCGACACAGTGCACGGGCCAGGAGTCCACGTAGTCCGGTTCGTCGGAGAAGTGCGCCCCGGGGTCGATGTGCCAGTCCTGGGTGGCCGCGACGGCCGCGTAGTCCCCGTGGTGGTCCTCGAGGTGCTCCGACACGGCGGCGGCCACGGCCGCGCCTCCGGCGACGGCCAGCGACCCGCCCTCGCAGAAGTCGTTCTGCACGTCGACGACGATCAGTGCGGTCCTCATGGTGTTCCTCCCTCTGTTGCGGTGGGTCTCGCCCGGTCTGTCCTGCTCGGTGGATCCTGTGCGCCGGACGCCCCGGTCAGACCGGGGCCTCCGGCCCCAGCACGGTCGGGATGACGGGGTCGCCCTCGCTGAGCCGCCGGGCCGATCGTGGCAGCTCCGCCACGGACGCCGTGTGCCGCTCCCGGGCCCGCCGGACGCCGGCCGGGCCGGTCCACCCGTCCAGCAGCTCGCCGTCGCGGACGAAGTCCTCCAGCAGCGGCCGGTCGTCGCCGTCGTCGTCGGGCAACCGGCCGATCCCGACCACCTCGTGGGTGGCCGTGCCCTTCTCGTCCCGGCGCCGCAGGGCGTGCTTGCGCCCGCCCACGGACACCTTGCCCTTGGCGGCCTTCGCCACGGGCCGCAGCTCGCCGGAGGAGTCCTCGCGGGCCACGAGCTTGTAGACCATCGAGGACGTCGGCGCGCCCGAGCCGGTGACCACGCGGGTGCCGACGCCGAACGCGTCGACGGGCGCGGCGTTCAGGGACGCGATCGCGTACTCGTCCAGGTCCGAGGTGACGGTGATGCGGGTGTCCGGGTTGCCGAGGTCGTCGAGGAGCTCCCGCACCCACGCGGCCTGGGTCACGAGGTCGCCCGAGTCCAGGCGCACGCCGCCCAGCTCCGGGCCCGCCAGCTCCACGGCCTTGCGGACCGCGGCCTCGACGTCGTAGGTGTCGACGAGCAGGGTGGTGTCCCGGCCCATGGACTCCAGCTGGGCTCGGAAGGCATCCTCCTCCGAGTCGTGCAGCAGCGTGAAGGAGTGGGCGGCGGTCCCGACGGTCCGGATCCCCCAGCGGTGGCCGGCCTCGAGGTTCGAGGTGGAGTCGAAGCCGCCGATGACCGCCGCCCGCGCGGCCGCGACCGCGGCCTCCTCGTGGGCGCGCCGGGAGCCCATCTCGATGCACGGGCGCCCCGCCGCGGCCCCCACCATGCGGGAGGCGGCCGAGGCCACGGCGCTGTCGTAGTTGAGCACCGACAGGAAGTACGTCTCGAGCACGCACGCCTCGGCGAACGTGGCCTCGACCACGAGCAGCGGCGAGGACGGGAAGTACGCCTCGCCCTCGGCGTAGCCGGAGATCGACCCGGTGAAGCGGAAGTCCGCCAGGTAGTCCAGGGTCGCGCGGTTGACCACGCCGGTGTCCGCGAGGAAGCGCAGCTGCTCGTCGCCGAAGCAGAAGCTGTCGAGCCCCTCGAGGAGGCGCCCGGTGCCCGCCAGCACGCCGTAGCGCCGGCCGGCCGGCAGCCGCCGGGCGAAGACCTCGAAGACGCTGCGCCGCTGCGCGGTGCCGGCGTGCAGGGCGGCCTGCAGCATGGTCAGCTCGTAGTGGTCGGTCATCAGGGACGTGGGCGGCGGGGCCCACCGGTGGCTGCGCTGGTTCACGGGCACCACTCTAGCGACGCCGCCGGTGCCCCCCGGCGTCCGGCACTCGCTACGATGGACGGACCATGCACTGCGCTACTTCCGCCGCCGCCCGCCCCGCGGCCACCGCCACCCCGGAGACCGGCACCCGGCCCACCGGCGAGACGTCCGTGGCCGCGGCGACCGAGACCCCGTGGAACGTGGTCGTGTGGGACGACCCCGTCAATCTCATGAGCTACGTCACGTACGTGTTCCGCTCCTACTTCGGCTACCCGGAGGAGAAGGCCCGCTCCCTGATGCTCGAGGTCCACCACCACGGGCGCTCCGTGGTGGCCAGCGGTTCCCTCGAGGAGGCCGAGACCCACACCGCGGCGATGCACGGCTTCGGGCTGTGGGCCACCTTCGAGCAGGCGGGGGGCCACTGATGGCCCAGGGCTTCCGGTCCACCCGCAGGGGGATCACCGCCCGTTTCGAGGAGGCCGAGAAGGACCTGCTGCAGAAGCTGTTCGCGGACGTCGCCCAGGCGCTCGCGCCCGAGCAGCCGGCCTCGGAGGACTCGCTCGAGCGGATGCTCGGCGTGTCCGGGGACGCCACCGTCCCCGACGACTCCGCGCTGCGGCGCCTCCTGCCCGACGGCAGCCTGGACCCCGAGCGCGCCGCAGAGTTCCGCCGGTACACGGAGCGGGGACTGCGGGAGACCAAGCGGGGCGTGCTGCAGCAGGCCGCGCTGGCGCTGGAGGCCCAGCCCGTGCGGCTGGACCCCGGGCAGGCGCAGGCCTTCGGCCAGGCCCTCAACGACGTGCGGCTGGTGCTGGCGGACCGCCTGGGGATCCGGAGCGAGGCGGACGCCGAGCGCGTGGGGCGCTACGACGACTGGTCCGCGATCGAGGACGTCGAGACGTACATGTCGCTTCTGTACAACTTCGTCTCGTGGCTTCAGGAGACCCTCATGGAGGCGCTGCTCCACGACCTGCCCCGGGACTGACCGGCCACGACGCCCCGGAGCGCTTCCGCCCGGGCGCGGGGTGACGCGCATCACGGCGGCTCGCCCGCGGCACGGTTTGGGGCGGCGGCACGCCCGGGACTACGCTCTTGTCGATATGCAGGATGACGACGTCTTCGGGGCCGGCGGCCGGACCGCACGGCGCCCCAACCCCGGTTCACCCATCGGCGTGTTCGACTCCGGGGTGGGCGGCCTCACCGTGGCCCGCGCCATCATCGACCAGCTGCCCCACGAGGAGATCGTCTACGTGGGCGACACCGCGCACGGGCCCTACGGCCCGCTGCCGATCGCCGAGGTCCGGGCGCACGCCCTGCGGATCATGGACGAGCTCGTGGACTCCGGCGTCAAGCTGCTCGTCATCGCCTGCAACACGGCGTCCGCCGCGGTGCTGCGCGACGCCAGGGAGCGCTACACCCGGGTCTACGGGATCCCCGTGGTGGAGGTCATCCAGCCGGCGGTGCGACGAGCGGTGGCCTCGACCCGCAACGGCCGGATCGGGGTCATCGGCACGGCGGCCACGGTCGGCTCCCGCGCCTACGACGACACCTTCGCCGCCGCCCCCCACCTGCGGATCGACTCGGTGGCCTGTCCGGCGTTCGTCGACTACGTGGAGGCAGGAGTCACCACGGGCCCCGCGCTCCTGGCCACGGCGCAGTCCTACCTGGACCCGCTGCGGGACGCCGACGTGGACACCCTGGTCCTGGGCTGCACCCACTACCCCCTGCTCACGGGCGTGATCTCCTACGTCATGGGCGACACCGTCACCCTGGTCTCCAGCGCGGAGGAGACCGCCAAGGACGTCTACCGTGCGCTGGTCGGTCACGGGCTCGAGCGGGACCCGAGCCTGCCCGCCCACCACGAGTTCCTCGCCACCGGGGACGCGGCGTCCTTCGAGGTCCTGGCCCGGCGGTTCCTGGGGCCGGAGGTCGCCCGCGTGCGGCACACCAGCTCCGTGGCGGAGCAGTACCCCACGGGCTCGCTCGCGCGGATCACCCCGGAGATGATCGGGGGCACCGGCCCGTCCGCTCCCTGAGCAGTCCCGCGGCCGGTGCGGCCGCGGTCCCACCGGTCCTCCCTGGAAGGCACACGCTCCATGAAACTCACCATCGTCGGATGCACCGGCTCCTTCGCGGGGCCGAACTCCCCGGCCTCCTGCTACCTCGTCAGCGGCGAGGACGCCGAGGGGCGGATCTGGCGCATCCTGCTGGACATGGGCAACGGCGCCCTCGGGGTGCTGCAGCGCCACATCGACCTGCACGACATCGACGCCGTGCTCGTGAGCCACCTGCACCCCGACCACTGCATCGACCTGGCCGGGCTGCACGTGGCGATCAAGTGGGACCCGCGGGGCTGGGGCGGCGCACCGATCCCGCTGTGGGCGCCCACCGGCCTCCACGAGTACCTCAGCAGCACCCACGGTCTCCCCCCGGAGCCCGGGATGCACGGGGAGTTCGACTTCCACACCTGGGTCCCCGAGGAGCCCGTGCGGGTGGGGCCGTTCGCGATCACGCCCTTCCTGGTGGAGCACCCCACGCCCGAGCCGTACGCCCTGCGCATCGACTACGACGGGGTCATGGGCCCCAGCACCCTGACCTACTCGGGGGACACCGACGCGTGCGACGGCCTCGTGCGCGCCGCCCGGGGCGCCGACGTCTTCCTGTGCGAGGCCGCCTACCACGAGGGCCGCGACGACGCGCTGCGCGGCATCCACCTCACCGGCCGGCGCGCCGCGGAGGCGGCCCGGGACGCCGGGGTGCGCCAGCTGCTGCTGACGCACCTGCCGGTGTGGAACTCCCCGACGCGGGCCGTCGAGGAGGCGCAGGAGGTCTTCGAGGGGCCCATCGGGGTGGCCGAGCCCGCCTACACGTACCGGATCGTCCGCAGCGGCAGCGGCCGTCCCGCGGCCGCCGTCGGACCGTGAGACCTGCCGCCGGCGGCCGGGCCGGGAGCGCTGGACCGAGGGGTAAGGTGGAGCACATGGATGCCCCTGTCGACCAGACCCCACCGGCCCTCTCGACCCCGGGGGTGACCCGGTCGGACGGCCGTTCGCCCGACGAGCTGCGGCCCATCACCATCACCCGCGGCTGGTCCCAGCAGGCGGAGGGCTCCGCCCTCATCGAGTTCGGCAGCACCCGGGTGCTGTGCACCGCGTCCGTCACGGAGGGCGTCCCGCGCTGGCTCAAGGGGGAGGGCCGCGGCTGGGTGACCGCCGAGTACGCGATGCTCCCGCGGGCCACGTCCACCCGCTCCGCCCGCGAGTCCGTGAAGGGCAAGATCGGCGGGCGCACCCACGAGATCTCCCGGCTCATCGGCCGCTCCCTGCGTTCGGTCATCGACCTCTCCGCCCTGGGGGAGAACACCGTGGTCCTCGACTGCGACGTCCTCCAGGCCGACGGCGGCACCCGCACCGCGGCCATCACCGGCGCCTACGTGGCGCTCGCCGAGGCCATCGGCTGGGCGCGGGCCGAGGGGCTCGTCGCCCGCCGCGCCCAGCCGCTCACCGACACCGTGGCCGCCGTGTCCGTGGGCATCATCGACGGCGTGCCGATGCTGGACCTCCCCTACGTCGAGGACGTCCGGGCCGAGACGGACATGAACGTGGTGGTCACCGGGTCCGGCGACTTCGTGGAGGTGCAGGGCACGGCCGAGGGCGCCCCCTTCGACCGCGCCGAGCTCGACGCCCTGCTCGACCTCGCGCTGGCCGGCTGCGCCCAGCTCACCCAGATCCAGGTCGAGACCCTGCGCGAGGGCGACGATGGGTGAGCACGACGGCGCACGGGTGGTCCTGGCCACCCGCAACGCGGGCAAGCTCGCGGAGCTGCGGGACCTGCTCGCGGCGGCGCTGCCCGGCGCGGACGTCGAGCGCCTCGTGGTGGACGCCGGCACGGCCGGCACCCCGGACGTCGTCGAGGACGGCACGAGCTTCGAGGCCAACGCCCTGCTCAAGGCCCGCTCCGCGGCCGCCGCGACCGGGCTGGTCGCCGTGGCCGACGACTCCGGTCTGGCCGTGGACGTCCTGGGCGGCGCGCCCGGGATCTTCTCGGCGCGGTGGTCCGGGCGGCACGGCGACGACGCCGCGAACCTGCGGCTGCTGCTCGACCAGCTCTCCGACGTCCCCGACACCCACCGCGGCGCGCAGTTCGTGTGCGCCGCGGCCCTCGTGACCCCGGCGGGGGAGGAGCACGTCGAGACCGGTGAGCTGCGCGGGACGCTGCTGCGCGAACCGGCCGGGGACGGCGGCTTCGGCTACGACCCCGTGCTGCGCCCCGACGGGCTCGACCGGTCCTGCGCCGAGCTCACGCGCGAGGAGAAGAACGCCATCAGCCACCGTGGACGCGCGATGCGGGCCCTGCTCCCGCACCTGCTGGCCGCCCTCGACCGCGCCGCCGTCCCCGACTGACCCACGTCCGAACCGAGGAAGTTGCCCATGCCCTGGTCGCAGCTCCACCACCTGCCGTTCGCCGGCGCCGTCGAGGCCGTCCTGCGCGAGGCCGGCATGAGCGCCGACCCGAGCCAGTGGGAGGTGCACGCCGGCGGGTCCGCCCACGTGGTGGTGAACGTGGGGCACGTGATCTCCGTGCGGATCGCCAAGAACGCCACGGTCTGCGAGCACGTCCGGCGCCGCACGGAGGTGCTCCGGAGGCTGCCCCGCTTCTCGTTCGAGACCCCGCGGCCGCTCACCGGCGTGGTGGTCTCCCACGGCTACACCGGGGTGGGCCTGACCTGGTGCCCCGGTGACCCGCACCCGCCCGGGCACGGGGACCCGGCCGTGCTGCACCGGGTGCTGACCGAGCTGGCCGAGGTCGACACCACGGGCTTCGCGAGGTACCTCGACCGTCCCGGCCAGCACTGGGGCGGCCACCGGCGCCGGCACGTGCTCCTCGACGAGGTCATCCCGCGGCTGCTGCCCCGCAACCAGGAGGCCGCGCGGCGGGCCGTCGCCGAGCTCGCGGCGCTGCCCACCGTGGTGCCGACCCTGGTGCACGGGGACCTCATGGGGCACAACATGCTGTGGGCCGGGGACGAGCTCACGGGCATCATCGACTGGGACCACGCCTGCCTGTCCGACCCCGCGCACGACGCCGCGTCCCTCGGCCTCTGGTACGGCTGGGACACCCTGCGCTCCGCCGTCTCGGAGACCGTCTACGAGCGCGCCCGGCTGCACGCGCGCACGTTCCCGCTGCAGGCGGTCGCCTACGCGCTGCACCACGACCTCGACACCGCCCAGGTCAACCAGTCCATCGCGCGGGCCGACGACTGGATCGAGACCAACCTGCGCGGCGTCTGCGCCTGAGCGGGCGCAGTAGGCTGTCCGGGTGCCGTTCTCCGCTTCCCCCGACACGACCTCCGCCCGGTCCGCCGCGGACCCGTCGTCCCTCTCCTTCACCGCCATCGACTTCGAGACCGCGAACCGCTTCCTCGGCTCGCCGTGCGCCGTGGGCCTCGTGCGGGTCCGTGGCGGCAGGGTGGTGGCCGAGCGCTCCGCGTACATGCGGCCGCCGCGCACCCGCGCGGCCTTCGACCCCGGCAACACGCGCATCCACGGGATCACCGAGCAGACGGTCGCCGGCCGTCCGGGCTTCGCCGAGCTGTGGCCGCGGATCGAGGACTGGATCCTGGCGGAGGATCCGGACGAGCTCGTGGTCGCGCACAACGCGGCCTTCGACATGGGCGTGATCCGGGCCGCGTGCGCGGAGACGGAGACGCCGCACGCCCCGCTGGCGTACGCGTGCAGCCTGGCCCTGGCACGGCGCGGCTACGACCTGCCGTCCTACGCGCTGCCCCGGGCGGCCGAGGCGGCCGGGGTGCCGCTGCGCCGCCACCACGACGCCCTCGAGGACGCCCGGGCGTGCGCGGGGATCATGGTCGACCTGGTCCGCCGGGCCGGTGCGGGCAGCGTCCGGGAGCTGCTCGCCGGCGCGGGCCTGAGCGTCAAGCGGCTGGCGGCGCCCCCACTTCCCTGAGCCAGCGCTCCGCCGCCTCCGACACCGTGTCCCCGGCGTCCAGCCGGGCGCTGTCCTCCGGCGGCAGCGCGGCCGTCCCGAGCGCCGCGCCCGTGACGCCGCCGGCGATCGCCCCGGTGGCGGCCGGCTCGCCGTCGTGGTCGGTCCCCAGCTCCACCGCACGGCGGAACACGGCCCGCCGATCCCGGGCGTCCGGGGACTCGGCCTCCGCGCGCAGGGCCGCACAGAGCCCGCGCGCCAGGACCTCCGGGGCCGTCCGCCCCGCGCCGAGCAGCCGCGGGAGCGTCCCGGCGGCCAGGTCCCCCCGGCCGGCGGCGCGCACGGCGTCGTCGATCCGGGCGAGGGTCTCGGCCACCGGGCGCGTGAGGTTCCCGGCCGTCCCGCGGGCCGCGGCCACGGCCGCGGCGACCGGCCGCGGCAGGCCCTCCCGGCGGGCCCGCACGGCGGCGTGGACCACGAAGCCGTGGACGGCCGCGGCGGTCTGCGCCTCGGGGTGCCCGTGGGTCAGCGCGGCACCGTTGATGGCCAGGGGAGCGAGCGTGCGCCAGCCGACGTGGGGGAGGAGACCGAACGGGGACGAGCGCAGCACCGGTCCGGCGCCCTCGGCGTCCGGCAGCACCGGACGCTCGACCTCGCCCATCCGTCCGGACCGGAGCGCCTCCAGCACCGTCGCGTCGGGCTCCCGCACGGCGTGCAGGACCTCGTGCTCGTCGATCCGGCGGGGCAGGGGCTGTGGTGCCCCGGCCGGGTCGGGCTCGCCCTGGGTGCGGAGCCAGCGCAGGTAGGCCAGCCACAGGCACGCGGTCTCGTCGGCGGCGTGGCCCTGGTTGGCCCACTCGACCACCTCCTGCAGGGCGTCCAGGGTGTAGAGGGTCAGCTGGGTGCCGGCGGAGATCCGCAGCACCGCGGCGGCACCGCCGGTGTCCGCGGGAGCGGCGGGGGACTTCGCGCCGGTCGCCTCCGGACGGGGGCGCCGGCCGGCGCCCAGCGCGTCCCCGAGGGCTCCGCCCAGCAGGACGGCGCGCACGGAGTCGGCGTACTCGGGCCAGGCGGGGTCGAGGCCGGCGTCGGGGAGGAGCAGGGGCGCGGGCATGCGGCCAGTGTAGTCGGCGGCCGACACGTCCCGGGCGGGTTCAACCGCCCTTCAGGCGGCCGTGGTTCCATGGCACGGGCGCCCGGCGCCC
The DNA here is from genome assembly GCF_044462205.1 of Kocuria rhizosphaericola. NCBI lineage: Bacteria > Bacillati > Actinomycetota > Actinomycetes > Micrococcales > Micrococcaceae > Kocuria > Kocuria rhizosphaericola. The sequence goes on from NZ_JBISWK010000117.1 coordinate 13,987, forward strand.
CGCCGGCACGGCACCCCCACCGTGCCGCCCCGATCCCTGAGGAGAGCTCCATGAGCCACCACGTACCCGGCACCAGCACGCATCCCGGCGCCGACGGCACGGACCACGACGGCACGCCCGCCGCACCCGGCACGGAGGGCCTCGCGGCACCCGTGCCCGTCGCCGCGCGGAAGGAGTCCGTGCCCGCCGGCGCGCCTGCCGCCGTGTCCGCGCCGGCCCAGTGGGCCGCCGAGTTCGCCGGCACGGCGCTGCTGGTCTTCGCCGGTCTCGGCACCGGCATGTTCGCCACCGAGGTCATCGACTCCGCGCTCGGCTTCGGCCTCGGCCTCGTCGCCGCGATCGTCGCCTTCGGGCACGTCTCCGGAGGGCACTTCAACCCCGCGGTGACGCTCGCCGCCGTCGTGGCCGGGCGCACCCCCGCGAGGTCCGCGGTCGGCTACGTGGTGGCCCAGGTGCTCGGCGCGCTGGCCGCCGCGGGCGTGCTGTGGGTGGTGCTCGTCACGCTGCTCGACTCCTCGACCACCGCGCAGGTCCTGGGGGCGGTCTCCAACGGCTTCGGGGAGAACTCCACCTCCCAGGCCGGGTGGACCACCGTGCTGCTCGTCGAGTTCGTGGCGACCGCCCTGTTCGCTCTCGTGGTCCTGGGCTCCACCGCGCCGCGGGCCAACGCGGTGCTCGCCCCCGTGGCCATCGGGGCGGCCCTCGCGTTCCTGCTCACGATCGCCGCGCCGTTCGACGGCGGATCGCTGAACCCCGCCCGCTCGACGGGCGCCGCCGTGGTCTCCGGGTCCGCGCACCTGGCCCAGCTGTGGCTGTTCTGGGTCGCCCCGCTGCTGGGCGGACTCGTCGCCGGTCTCGTCCACCGCTCGGTGGACCTCTCCCGCCCGCGCCGCGGCGCCGGGGCGGCTCCCGCGACCGGGGCGGCTCCCGCGACCGAGGCCGCGCCGGCCGGGTCCGCCACGCCGGACCGGGAGCGGTGAGCCCGCGGCCCGGCCGCGTCCGGCAGGGCCGCGGGATCCCCCCGTGCGGTTGCGCTCCGTCTCCGGCCGGCACCTCGGCCGGTGCCTCCGAGCCGGGGCTCCCCCGAGGTGCGGCGAACCGTGCTGCACGGGGACCGGCCTCGTCCCCCCGGCCCGGCGACCGAGGCCCCGGAGCCCGTCCGGATCCGCGGGCGCCGTCCACCGGTGGGGTCGACGCTTTCCGTCATCGTCCGGGCGGCGGGGCTAGTCTGGTTCCTGCCCGGCCGCCGTCGGCAGGAAGCGGAGGAATCTCGTGAGCAGTGTGCGCGCCGCCGAACCCCTCGGGGGCTTCAGCACGGCCTCACGCTCACCCCTGGCCGACTCCCGGGAGCTCGCCGCCGTCAGCGGCGCCCTGTACCCCGTGCTGACCCTGCTGGTGCGCCTGCCCCAGACCATGGTCCCGCTCGGCGTGCTGACCACGGTGGCGCTGATCTCCGGGTCCCCGGCCCTCGGCGCGTACTGCGCCGCCGCCGTGACGCTCGGCTCGGCCCTGTGCGGACTCGCCATGGGCGCGGCCGCCTCGTGGCGCCGGCGCCAGCTGGGACTGGTGCTGCTCACCCTCGTCAATCCGCTCGCGGTGTGGTGGCTCGTGCGCCGGCTGCCGGACCTCGCCGCCGACAGCGAGGCCGCCCCGGCCCAGCTGCTGCTCCCGTGCCTGCTCGCCGGTCTCGTGCTGCCGCAGATGGGCGTCGCGTGCCGGCTGCGCTGGTGGTCCCTGCTGTCCCGGGACTCCCGGCAGGACCTCTTCGACACCGCGCTGCGCCACGAGAGCGTCATGGACTCCCTGGGCACCGTCCTGGCCGCCGCGGTGACCGGCCTCGTGGCCGTGACCCTCGGTCCGGTCGCCGTGCTGGTGCTCGCGGCCACGCTCACGCTCGTGGGCACCACCGTGTTCCTGCTGCACTGCTCCGCCCGCCTGCCACGGGGCCTGATCGGCTTCCTGCCGCCCGCAGGGGCCGCGCCGACCCGGGCGGTCCGCCGGCGCCGGCGCAGGGTGCGCCGGCTCCGGTTGCTCCCCGTGCTGGGCATGGGCGCGCTGGGTGCCCTGGTGGGATCGACCCTCGGCGCGGTCGTCGTCTTCGCGACCGCCGTGGACGCGGTGATCTCGGTCAGCTGGCTGTACGCGGTCTCCGGGCTCACCTCGGCCCTGGCGGCGGTGGCCGCGTCCGCCCGCACCGAGGAGCTCCGGCTGTGGAACCGCTGGGTGGCGGCGGCCGCCGCGGCGGTGCTCGCCGCGATGCTCCTGACGATCCCCGACGACTCCGTGGGGATGGTGGTCGTGCTGGCGCTGGCCGGGCTGACCACCGGCCCGTGCCTGGTGGCGGTGTACGAGATCGCGCGGCTCGTGGCGCCGAGCTCCCGGGTCACGGCCCTGACCACGGTCATGACCGCCATGATGAGCGTGGGGCTGACCGGGGGTCTCGCCCTGTCCGGGTGGTGGGGGGAGTCCTGGGGCTACCGGAGCGCCGCGCTCGTGCCCGTCATCTCCGCGGCCGCCCTGCTGGCCACCGCGCTGGCCTTCGTGCACCGCTGGCGGCGCACCGACCCCCGTGACCTCTGAGCCCCGCAGGGCGCCCGCCGGGCCAGGGGGCCCGGCGGGCGGAGGGGCTCAGTGGCCGCGGTCGATCCACTCCTGCAGGTGGGGTGCCTCCGTGCCGATCGTGGTGGTGTCCCCGTGGCCGGTGAGCACCTCCGTGGACTCCGGCAGGGTGAGCAGCCGCTCGCGGATGGAGTCGACGATCGTGGGGAAGTCCGAGTACGAGCGGCCGGTGGCGCCGGGACCGCCCTGGAAGAGGGTGTCCCCGGAGAACAGCACCCCGCCCTCGCCCAGGTCCGGTGCCCAGAAGCACACGGAACCGGGCGAGTGGCCCGGGGTGTGCAGCGCGGTCAGCGTGGTCCCCGCCACGGAGAACTCCTCGCCGTCGGCGATCGCGGCGTCGAAGGGAGTGGCCGGATAGACCTGCTCCCACAGCACCGTGTCGTCCGGGTGCAGGTAAATCCGCCCGCCCACCTGCCCGGCGACCTCCTTGACGGACCGGATGTGGTCGTCGTGGCCGTGGGTGAGCAGGATCGCGGTCACCGTCCGCCCGGCGACGGCCTCCACCACGGCCCGGGGGTCGTGGGCCGGGTCGATCACCACGCACTCGTCGTCGTCGCCCACGATCCACACGTTGTTGTCGACCTCCCAGGTCCCTCCGTCGAGGGAGAACGTCCCGGAGGTCACCAGCCGGTCGACGCGGGCCCGGCCGGCGCCCGAGACGCGCCCCGCGGGGACGGCGCCGTGGTCCGCGGGGTGGGCCCGCTCCTGGTCGGGCAGGGCCTCGCCGTCGTGGCCGTCGACGGGGCTCACCGGTCGATCTCCACGACGGAGCGCAGCACCTTGCCGGCGGTCATCCGCTCGAACGCGGGCTCGACGTCCTCGATCCCGATCCGCTCGGTGACGAACCCGTCGAGGTCCAGCCTCCCGGCCCGGTACTGGTCCACGAGCATCGGGAAGTCCCGGGAGGGGAGGGTGTCGCCGTACCAGGCGGACTTGATGGCCCCGCCGCGGCCGAAGACCTGGTCCAGCGGGATCTCCCAGGTGGTGCCCGGATCGGGCACGCCCACCAGGACCATCCGCCCGGCGAGGTCCCGGGCCTCGAAGGCCTGCCGGAAGGTGGGGGCGATGCCCACCGCGTCGACCACCACGTCGGCGCCGAAACCGCCCGTGAGCTCCTGGATCGCCGCCACGGGATCGGTCCCCTTCGAGTTCACGGTGTGGGTGGCTCCGAACTTCTTCGCCGTGGCGAGCTTCTCGTCGTCGAGGTCCACGGCGATGATCGTCGTGGCCCCGGCCAGGGCCGCCCCGGCGATCGCCGCGGTGCCGACGCCGCCGCAGCCGATCACGGCCACGGACTCCCCGCGCCGGACGTCCGCGGTGTTGAGCACGGCGCCGATGCCGGCCATCACACCGCAGCCCAGCAGGCCCACGGCGGCGTACTGGTGGTCCTCGAGCTCGCCCTCGATCCTGGTGCACTGCCCGGCGGCCACCAGCGTCTTCTCGGCGAACGCGCCGATGCCCAGGGCGGGGGAGAGCTCCGTGCCGTCGGCCAGCGTCATCTTCTGGGCGGCGTTGTGGGTGTCGAAGCAGTACCAGGGCTCACCCTTGCGGCAGGCCCGGCACTGCCCGCACACCGCCCGCCAGTTGAGGATCACCTTGTCCCCGACGGCGATCTCGGTGACGCCCTCGCCGACCGCGGCGACCACGCCCGAGGCCTCGTGGCCCAGCAGGTAGGGGTAGTCGTCGCCCACGGCGCCGAGCTTGTAGTGCAGGTCGGTCTGGCAGACCCCGCACGTGATCACGTCCACGAGGGCCTCCCCGGGCCCGGGGTCCGGGACGAGGATCGTCTCGAGGGTGGCTGGTGCGTTCTTCTCCTTGACGACGACGGCTCTGACCTCGTGCATGAGTGGGACCCTTCCTTCGGACGACGTGACGGTTCCGGTCCGGAACACCGCTCCCCAGTCTAGGGAAGGACGCCGGGGGCGCGCGGTGGGACGGAACGGCGGAGGAACGCGGCGGCGCCCTCCCTCGCCGCACGGGCCGTGAGGACGTCGACGTGGCCGCGCTCCGGCACCACGAGCAGCTCGGTGGGTGCCTGTCCCCGGTCACGGAGCCGGGCCATGGCCCCGGGGTCCGCCCAGGCGTCCCGGCCGCCGGCGAACAGCAGCAGGGGCTGGGTGGGCACCCCGGCGGCCGGGACGAAGGGCTCACCGCCGGCCAGACGCGCGAACCCGGCCCAGCGCTCGACCTGACGGCGGTCGCCGTCGTCGCCCGCCCCGGTGAGGGCGGCCGCGAGCTCGCGAGCCGCGGGGTCCACCGCGCCGTCGTCCGCGAGGGCGCGCCCGAGCTCGGGGAGCCGGTCCTGCGGCCCCAGCCCGCCCAGCACCAGGGCGCCGATCCCCGGCCGGCGGGCGGCGGCCGCCCACGCGAGCTGGGCGCCCAGGGAGTACCCCACCAGGGGCACGGGACCGGTGGCGTCCAGCCCGGAGACGAGCTCGCCGATCCGGTCGACGAGCCCGGTGCGGGTGGTGCCCGGCGGTGCGGGAGCCGCTTGCGGCCCGTGCCCGGGCAGGTCCACCCCCAGCGCATGGAAGCCCGCGCGCCCGAGCGCGCGCACCCAGCCGGTGCGGATCCATCCCGCGCACGACGAGGCGGCG